>CALKWG010000022.1 GCA_938004315.1 uncultured Spirochaetaceae bacterium | reverse complement strand
CCGCCCTGGCCAACGTCAAGGAGCGCGCCGCCTCCATAACCAAGGGCTACCAGATCGCCTGGGAGGCCCCCATCATGCGCCACTTCACCGTGGAGCTGAAGCCGGTTAAGTAAGTATCAGCCGCCGTTTTTACGGAGCCGCGCCTATTAAGGCGCGGTTTTTTATCATTAGGGGGCGCCAAGCGTCGGTAGCCGGCCGCCGCGCAAAGACGCGCCCCCTGCGGCGGGCTCCTTCGCCTCGGCATACCTCGGCTCAGGGATCCCGCCGCTCCCCGCGGGACGATAGGAGCTCGGCGAGGCCGGTCTTAGGCCTTTATGAAACTCCCGTCCCGCAGCTCGCGGAGGGCCGTCTCTATCTCGGCGCGGGTGTTCATGACGATGGGGCCGTGCCAGGCTATGGGCTCGCCCAGGGGGCGGCCGCTGGCTAGGAGGAAGCGCATGCCCTCGGGGCCGGCGCGTACGCGTATCTCGTCGCCCGAGTCGAAGGAGACGAGGTAGCGGTCCTTAGCCGGCGCCGCGCGAACCGTCCTGTCGGTCTCGAGCTCCTCGATTAGCACGCCGCGGGGCGCGCTCGCCGCATGGAACCAGCCCGAGCCTTCGAACACGTAGGCGAAGGCCGAGCGGTCGAGCTCGATCTTGATGGTTTTATCAAGGCCGGGAGGCAGGTAGACGTCGACGTAGCGCGGATCGGCGGCTACGCCGTCGGCCGGGCCGCGCCTACCCCAGAATTCGCCGCAGAGCACCCGCGCGCGCGAGCCGTCGTCGTCGTGGACTTCGGGTATCTCCTCGGCTCGTATGTCCTGATAGCGCGGAGCGCCCATCTTGAGGGCTGAAGGTAGGTTGGCCCAGAGCTGGAAGCCGTGCATGCGCCCGGAGCCGTCGCCCTCGGGCATCTCCTGGTGCACGATGCCGCGGCCGGCGGTCATCCACTGGAGCTCGCCGGCCGTCATGACGCCGCGGTTTCCCAGGCTGTCCCGGTGCTCCACGCTGCCCGCCAGCACGTAGGTGATCGTCTCTATGCCGCGGTGCGGATGCCAGGGGAATCCGGCTCGGTAATCGTCGGGCCGCTCGCCCCGAAAGTCGTCGAAGAGTAGGAATGGATCGAAGCCTTCCTCCTGCCCGAAACCGAAGCCGCGCCGGAGCCGCACGCCGGCGCCCTCGATGGCCGGCCTAGACTCGTGGACGCTGCGGATGCCGCGCAATGACATATCTATGCCCTCCTGAGGACAAAGCTCGTAAATATTACTGAATAAATCAAGAAAAGGCCGGACTGGACGGCGGCGGGCTAGCCGAGCGCGGCTGGCTTGAAGCGTAGGCTGAATTCGGTGCCGCTATCGGCGCGCTCGTAGCGGACTACGGCGTCGAGCTGTTCGCCGAGGACTCGGACGAGGGTCGAGCCTATGCTTCGGACGGGCTCGTCCCACCGATCCGCCGCGGCCGCCGACGTCCCATCGGGTTCGGACGCGCGGCCGACCCCGCTGTCGGCGATGCCCACGAGTGCCTCGTCGCCGTTATGTCGTAGCGCGAGCCGTACGACGCGCTCGCCTTCGAAGCCCGGGGGGAAGGCGTGCTTGACGATATTCACCAGCACCTCGTTGCAGATCAGGCCGAGCGGTATGGCCTGGTCCAGGGGGACCGCTAGCTCCTCGCCGTCGAGCTCCACGCGCGGCGCTTCGTCCTCCATGGAGAAGACGGCCATGGCCAGGCGCGAGAGGTACGACTTGAGTTCTATGGCGCTGAAGCGTTCTTCGACGTAGAGGAGCTCATGGACGAGCGCCATGGCGAAGACGCGGCGCTCTGCGTCCGCCAGCGCCTTCGATTCCGCCCGCAGGGGATCCAGGCCGCCCGCTTCGAGGCGCAGGAGGCTGCATATGATCTGCATGTTGTTCTTGACGCGATGGTGGACTTCTTTAAGGAGGAGCTCGCGGTCGGCCAGGAGCTTCTTCAGCGCGTCTTCCTCCGCCTTGGCCTCGCTTACGTCCTCGATGATGCCGAGCGCGAGGGTCTTGCCGGCCGGCTCCTCGTAGTAGTCCCACGAGGCGCGCGCCCAGGCATAGCCGCCGTCCGGCTTCTTAAGGCGGAATTCCGCCGCTCCCGGCGTCCTCAGGCTATCGGCGCCCTCATAGGCCGCGGCGACGTGCCGGCGGTCCTCGGGATGCATGAGGCCGAGCCATGCGTCCGATCCGCCGAGCCAGAACGAGCTGTCCCAGCCGAAGAGCTCGGTAAAGCGGGGGCTGATGTACTCGCGCCGATTAGGCGGCCCTATCTCGACGAGGTAGGCCGCGGCCGGCACCCGCTCCGCCAGGATGCGGAAGCGGAACTCGGCTTTCTTAAGGCGGGCGCGGTTCTCAGCGAAGAGGACGATGGCGACGGCCGCGGCGGCCAAGGCCGCGGCCATGGCCGCCATAGCCAGGCGGACCGCCGTCGGTACCGGCTCCGGCAGATCGGAAGAGCACACGTCTGAACTCCAGTCACCGAATACGA
>CALKWG010000021.1 GCA_938004315.1 uncultured Spirochaetaceae bacterium | reverse complement strand
CGGCAAGACCACGCTCGGCCGCATCGTCGCCCGTATCCACGAGGGCGAGGGATCGCTGGTCTACCGCGGCCGCGACGGCGAGGAGTACGAAGCCCTCGGCCGCCTGGACGGCCGGCGGGAGCTGGCCTTCCGCCGGGACGTACAGATGGTCTTCCAGGATCCGTATTCCTCCTTAGACCCCAGGATGACGATCAGGAAGATACTCCTCGAACCCCTAGAGGCCCACGGTTTGGCTAAGGACGCGGCGGCGACCGAGGCTTATCTCGTCGAGCTCCTTACCAAGGTGGGGCTGCACGCCGACGCGCTGTCGCGCTACCCGCACGAGTTCTCAGGCGGCCAGCGCCAACGCATCGCCGTGGCCAGGGCCTTGGCCTTAAAGCCCAGGCTCATCGTCTGCGACGAACCGACGAGCGCGCTGGACGTGTCGGTGCAGAGCCAGGTCATCAACCTCCTTAAGGAGATCCAGGCCGAAGAGAAGTTGTCATATATCTTCATTTCGCATAACTTAGACCTCGTGCGCTACGTGTCCGACCGCATCTACGTCATGTACCACGGGCGAGCGCTGGAGTTCGGCGACGCGGAGACCTTGTTCACCGACCCGGCCCACCCCTATACTAGGGCGCTCTTGGACTCGGCCCCCGATTGGGATCCGGGGTCCAAGCGGCTCTTAAGCGGGGAGCTCAAGGGCGAACCGCCGAGCCCGCTTTGGGATCCGCCGGGCTGCCCCTTCGAGCCGCGCTGCCCGATCGCCGAGGCGCCTTGCCGAAGCGAGGCGCCGGAGCTTAGGGTCGTCAGGGGCCGCCGCGTCGCCTGCCGCCTGGCCTAGCGGGGCCCCTGCTGAGGCCGGGGGCGGCCTAAGGCCGGGGCCGGCCGTCGTCGCACGAGGAGGATCGCATGCCGAGCGTCGTCATACATAACGCCACCCTGCTCGCCGGCTACGCCAAGATGGAGCGCTGCGCCGTCTTGGTGGAGGGGCGCCGCATAGCCGACGTGTTCTCAGAGCGGCGCTACGCGAAGAAGGCCTTCCCCTCGGATACCGCGCATTTCGACGCCCAGGGCGCCTACGTAGCGCCGGGCTTCATCGATACCCACATCCACGGCTTCGCCGGCTACGGGACCGAGGACGCCTCGGTGGACGCGATCATGGCCATGTCGGAGCGCCTGGGCCAGTACGGGGTCACCAGCTTCTGCCCCACGCTCTATCCCATGGCCGTGGAGGATATGGACGCGGCCATAGCCGCCTGCGTCGGCGCCATGGGCCGCGAGACCGGCGCGCGCATCGCCGGCCTGCACCTGGAGGGCCCCTTCATCTCGGCGGCGCGCCTGGGGGTGCAGAAGCCCGAGCACGTGCGCGCGGTGGACCTGGAGCTCATGGAGCATTTCTACCAGGTTAGCCAGGGCCGCATCGTGAACATGACCGTGGCTCCAGAGCTCAAGGGCATGCGCGAGCTGGCGCTGTACTGCATCAGCCGCGGCATCGTGCTGCAGGCCGGCCATACCGACGCCACCTACGAGAACATGCTCGAGGGCATGCAGGCGGGCATCCTGCACGCCACGCACTTCTTCAACGCCATGAGCCGCCTGCACCACCGCGACCCGGGAGCGGTCGGCGCCATCCTCATCCATCCCGAGCTGTCGTGCGAGATCATCGCCGACGGTAGGCACGTGCACCCCGACCTCATACGCCTCCTCATGCGCGACAAGCCCCAGGACAAGGTGGTGCTGGTCACCGACGGCCTCAGGGCCACGGCCCAGGAAGGCTGCGTCCTCTACGCCAACAAGGAGGAGGTCGAGCTCGTGGACGGGCTCTTCCAGCGCAAGAAGGACGGCGTCATAGCCGGCTCGGCGCTGACCATGATACGCGGCGTGGCCAACTTGGTCGAATGGGGCGTGCCGGTGGAGACCGCCGTACAGTTCGCCTCGAGCAACCCGGCGCAGATCATGCAACTGGGTAAGCGCGGCCGCCTCGTGCCGGGGCACGAGGCCGATATCGTGGTCTTCGGCAAGGACTTCTCGGTCATCGCCAGCATGCGCGGCGGGACCTTCCTTAAAAACGAGATGTAAGGAGGCGCTCCTATGCGCTTGATCATACGTAGGGACTACGAGGCCGTGTCGGACTGGGCGGCCAATTTCGTCGCGCGCCGCATCCTGGCCTACGGCCGCGGCATGGGCGCGCAGCCGGACGCGCGCAACTTCGTCCTGGGCCTCCCGACCGGCTCGAGCCCTTTGGGGATGTACGCGCGCCTACGCGCACTGCACGCGGCGGGCAAGCTCGGCTTTAAGCGCGTCAGCACCTTCAATATGGACGAGTACGTGGGCATACCCGAGGATCATCCTCAGAGTTATCATACCTTCATGCGGAAGGAACTCTTCGGCGCGGTGGATATAGACCCGGCCAACGCTCATATCCTGAACGGCAACGCGGCCGACCCCGAGGCCGAGTGCCGCGCCTACGAGGCCGCCATAGAGGCGGCCGGCGGCATCGACCTCTTCGTGGGCGGCGTCGGCGCCGACGGGCACATAGCCTTCAACGAGCCGGGCTCCTCGCTCAACTCGCGGACCAGGGTCAAGACTCTGACCAAGGAGACGCGCCAAGCCAACGCCCGCTTCTTCGGCGGCGACCCGGAGGCCGTGCCGGCCACCGCGCTCACGGTCGGCGTAGGCACCATCATGGCCGCCCGCGAAGTGCTCATCATCGTAAGCGGCCGGAACAAGGCCCGCGCGCTGCGGCACGCCATCGAGGAGGGCGTGAACCACCTGTGGACCTTCTCGTGCCTGCAGCTGCACCCTAAGGGCGTGGTCGTCTGCGACGAGGACGCCACCGAGGAGCTGCGCGTCGGCACCGTGCGCTACTTCAACGAGATCGAAGCGGCCAACTTCGATAACGCGCTCTAGGCGACGGGCGGCCCTTCAATGCGCATCCGCGACTATAGGCCGAGCGACCTTCCGTACCTCTACGACATCTGCCTTAGGACCGGCGACTCGGGCAAGGACGCGAGCGCGCTCCTAGCGGACCCCTTCGTCATCGGCCAGTACTATGCCGCCCCGTACGCCGTACGCGACGGCCGCTGCGTCCTTATCCTGGAGGGCGATCGCGGCGAAGCGGGCCTTTCGCGGCCATTAGGTTATATTTTAGGAACGGACGATACGGCCTCGTATAACGCGTGGTTGGCCGCCGAGTGGCTACCCGGCTGCGCCTCGCTGTACGGCCGCGCCGATGCCCGCCGCGACGCCGGCCGCGACGCCGGCCGCGGCGGGGCGCAGGCGGCCGCGCCGTCGCTCTACGACCGGCTGGCCGGGCTCTTTACGGCCAAGCCCGAGACGCCGGCCTATTGCGATCGCTATCCCGGCCAC
>CALKWG010000020.1 GCA_938004315.1 uncultured Spirochaetaceae bacterium | reverse complement strand
GCATACGAGGTCGTATTCGGTGACTGGAGTTCAGACGTGTTCTCTTCCGATCTCCTCCTCCCCGGCCACCCCTTCCCCGTCATGGCCTTGGGTAAAAAAGAAGCGGCCCCGAAGCGTCGCTATGCGCTGGCGGGACCGCTCTGTACCTCGCTCGACCGCCTCGGCGAGCTCGAGCTGCCTGAGCTCGCGCCGGGAGAGCTCCTGGCCTTCGGTCAGGCGGGGGCCTACGGCCGGACCGAGGCCATGGTCGAGTTCCTCAGCCGCGAGCCTCCGCGCGAGCTCTGGCTCAGTCGGGGAGGGCTATAGCCAGCACCTCCTCCATGCGCTCGACGGGGTGGAAGGTGATGCCCTTCTTCACGTGCTCGGGGATCTCCTCGAGGTCCTTCTCGTTGGCCTTGGGGATGACGATGTCGCGGACCTTGTTGCGCTTGGCCGCGACCGTCTTCTCGCGCAGTCCCCCGATAGGCAGCACCTGGCCGGTGAGCGAGAGCTCGCCGGTCATGGCCAGCCGATCGCGGACCTTCTTTCCCAGGACGAGGGAGGTCAGGGCGGTGGCCATGGTGACGCCGGCCGAGGGGCCGTCCTTGGGCGTCGCGCCCTCGGGGATGTGCAGGTGCAGCTGCCGCTTCTCGAACCACTCCGCGCCCACGCCCTCGGCTTCGGCTAGGTGGTGGCGCACCCAGGTGTAGGCTATGCCGGCGGACTCCTGCATGACCGCGCCCATCTGGCCGGTAAGCTTAAAGCCTTCCTTGCCGGGGTTGGAAACGGCCTCGATGATCAGGGTATCGCCGCCCATGCTGGTCCAAGCTAGGCCCACGGTCATGCCCGGTAGGGTGGCGCGCTTCACCTCGTCGGCGTCGAAGCGGGGCTTACCCAGGTACTTCTCGAGCGAAGGCTTATCGACGATGAACTTCTTAGGCTCGCGCTTGGGAACCGGCTTAGCTGGCTTCTTAGCCCGCTTCGCCTTGCCCTCAGCGGGCGCGGCGTCGGCCTTCGCCTCGGGCTCATAGGCTTCGTCGCTCACGACCGCCAACGCGAGCTTGCGATGGATCCGGTCCAGGAGCTTCTCGAAATTCCGCACGCCCGCCTCGCGGGCGTAGCCCTCCGCGATAGCCGAGAGCGCGTCGCGGGTGTACTTAACCTGCGACTTTTTGAGGCCGTTCTTCTCGAGGCTCTTGGGGATGAGGTACTGCTTGGCTATCTCGA
>CALKWG010000019.1 GCA_938004315.1 uncultured Spirochaetaceae bacterium | reverse complement strand
CCACCGAGATCTACACTCTTTCCCTACACGACGCTCTTCCGATCTTCCCTCCGCGCGCCGGCCCGGCCTACCCGCCGGGCCGGCGCGCTTTATCGCCGGCATCGGCAGACAGAAAAGGCGGAGGAAGCTCCCGACATGAACGATTTCATCCGTAAGAACGCCGCGGCCCTGAGCCGGGCTATCGCCCTCTGGCAGTTCGCCCTGGCCTTCGCGTCGCTCGCGCTCCTCGCGGCGGCCCTCCTTTCGCCGGCCGGCGCCCTCTACAAGGCGGCCGGCGGGACCCTCCTCGCCGCCCTCGGGGCCGCCTCCGCCGTCGCCGGGCTCAAGCTCCTGCGCGGCGAGCGCGCCGGCCGGCTCTGGGCCTTCGCCGTGGACTACTTAGGCTTCCTCGCCGCGCTCATACTCGCGCTCCAGTCGCTCCGCTTCTTCCTGATCATCGACCGCGTCGCCGAGCGCTTCGGCCAAGGCTTCATGTCCCTGGCGGCCTTCGCCCTCGTCCTGGCCATGCGGCGATGGAGCCTCTCGCGGCTCTTCGGCGGGCGCTCCCCCAAGGCGTTCCGCGTCGCCAGCGCCGCCCTCGCGGCGCTCATGGGGGCGCTGGCCGCCTGGCGCATCGGGCTCCTCGGCGCCCTCCTGGGACTGATCCGCGGTATCGATAGCGTCGCCGAACTCGGCCTCCTGGCGGCGGCAGCAATCCTGGGCCTCGTCGCCTGGATACTGCACGGCGAGCCCATGCAGCGGCGCTACCGCGCCACCCTCAAGGAAGGCGAGGCCGTCGCCGGCTTCCTCTTCCTTACGCCGAACCTCCTAGGCTTTATAATCTTCTTCGTCGGACCGCTCCTCCTGTCCCTGGCCATGAGCTTCTTCCACTGGGACGTCCTGAGCCCGACCCCGCCCGAGTTCATCGGCTTAGGCAATTACCTCGAGATATTCTCCCTCTCGTTCCGCTTCTTGGCCGACGGCGCCCAGCCCTTGTCGGAGGTCATGGACCCCGTCGAGTTCGCCGAGCTGACCAGGCTCCCGCTCTTCGGGCGCTGGCTCCTCATAGGCGCGCGCGACCCCCTCTTCTGGAAGGCCCTGGGCAACACCCTCGCCTTCGCCCTCATGTCCGTGCCGCCCAGCGTCGCGCTGTCCCTGGTCCTGGCCGCCGTGCTCAACAGCGAGCTGCCGGGCATGAAATTCTTCCGCGTCATCTTCTTCATCCCCTCTATCGCCGCCATCGTCGGCGTCGCCATGATCTGGAAATGGCTGTACCACGGCATCGTCGGCTTCGTGAATCACGGCATCTCGCAGGTCGTCGCCTTCATCAACGCCGCGTTCGGCGCGGGCTTGGTCTTCGAAAACGTCAACTGGCTATCGAACCCTAACATCGCCCTCTTCTCCATCGCCGTCATGGCCGTCTGGCAGACCGTCGGCTTCAACACCGTGCTCTACCTGGCGGGCCTGCAGAACATCCCCAAGTCGGTCTACGAGGCGGGCACCATAGACGGGGCCGGGCCCGTGACCCGCTTCTTCAAGCTCACGCTGCCCCTCCTGGGGCCCACCACCTTCTTCGTCGTGGCGACCAGCGCCATCCAGGCGCTCCAGCTCTTCGAGCAGGTATACATAGCCACGAGCAACCCTGAGACCATAGACAACGCCACGCTGACCGTCGTCTTCTACCTCTACCAGAACGGCTTCGAGCGCTTCAGGCAGGGCTACGCCTCGGCCACCGCCTGGGCCCTCTTCCTCGTCATCTTCGCCGTCACCTTCGTCCAATACCGGCGCCAAAAGGCGACCGAGAACCTCTATTAGGAGCCGCGCCGTGACCAGAAAGACCGCGCGCCTCGCGCGCACCGCCCTCGCCTGGCTCGTCCTGGGCGTAGCCGCGTACTATATGCTCTTCCCCTTCACCTACATGATCGCCTCGTCGCTCAAGACCCCCGAGGACACCTTCCGCGCGCCCCCGCGCCTCCTGCCGCGGGAGCAGGCCAGGGCGGAGGTCCAAGGCTACGACGAGCCCCTCCCCCTCCACTTCGTCGAGCTCGACGGCCGGGAGGAGCGCCTGGCCCTGGCGCAACGCACCGTGCCTATAGGCTTTTTCGAGCCCCTGGCCCGCCCCGGCGCCAACGAGCAGCGGCTCATAGCCGAGGCCAGGCAGCTGGAACCGGAAGAAGCCGCCGCGGCCCTCGCCGGCGCGCCTGCAGCCGCCGGCGACGCGGCCGCCGGCGACGCGGCCGGGGCCGAGCTCTGGGAGATCGAGCTCGACGGCCGCCTGGTCCCCGCCCGCCTCGTAAGCCGCAGCGCCGTCGGCCTCTTCGTCGACCCCGAACGCCCGGAGCGCCAGGCCTACGCCAACGCCCGCCTAGCCCCGCGGGTCGAATCCCTCTCCTGGCGGCCCGAGAACTACAAGGAGGTCTTTGAACTCCAGGGCCTTACCCGGAGCCTGTCCAACACCGTGCTCGTCACCGTCCTCGTGGTCGTCGGCCAGCTCGTCACCAGCGTCATGGGCGGCTACGCCTTCGCCCGCCTGCGCTTCCCCGGCCGGGCGCAGCTCTTCCTCCTATACCTCGGCACCTACATGATCCCCTTCGTCGTCCTGGTCATCCCGCTCTACCAGGTCATGAAGGCGATCGACTGGGTCAACACCCTGACCGCCCTCGTCGTGCCCTGGGTCTTCAGCGTCTACGGCACCTTCCTCATGCGCCAGTTCTTCCTGGCAATCCCCAAAGAGCTCGAGGAGGCCGCCTATATCGACGGCGCGCCGCGCGGGCTCATCCTGCGCAAGATCTTCATCCCCGCCGTCATGCCCGGCATCGCCACCCTGGGCACCTTCGCCTTCCTCTACGCGTGGAACAGCTTCCTCTGGCCGCTCATCATCATCAAGATCGGCTCGGACAACGCCGTCCTCACCCTGGCCCTGAGCCAGCTCCAGGGCCGCGCCTCGGACAAGCTCAACTTGATACTCGCCGGCGCCGCCGTCACCGTCCTCCCGCCGGTCATGGTCTTCATCGCCATGCAGAAGTACTACCTGTCCAGCATCATGTCGAGCGCGGTGAAGGGTTAATAACTGATAATACGCCGCTTTCGGGGGGCGCCACGATGGGCCGGCCCGGCCGCGGCGAGCCGGACGCGCCCCCCGGGCCGAGCCTCCTCCCCCGCGGCGGCCAAAGGCCGCTGCGGGCTCCGGGGTCTCGGCCCTCCCCCCGAAGTCAGTCGCGTGCGCCGATGCAGCTCGCAGGACCGCCCCGCCCAGCCCCCGCCCCCGGGGATGGTGCGGGCGGGATGACAAGCCCATAATGAATTTCCGGCGGGTCCTGTCGTTACGCGAGAACGTCCGAGGCTTTAGGCCTCGGGCGTCCTCGCATGACGCCGCCCGCCGGACTTCGCTCGTAGGTGGCATGGAGCGGCGCACGTAGTTCGGGGGCGAGGCGAGGTCGTCGTGCGTACCGACTCGATGGGCGTCGAGGCGATCAGCGTATGCAGCTTTGCGTTTCGGTCCCGCCCCGAGAACCGCGCCGCGACGCCGCCATGGGCATGCAAGTCCGGCGGGTAGCGCCGCGCGAATGGACCACGGGCGTTCCCGAGCCCGTGGCCCCTTCGCGCAACGCCAGGACCCGCCGGGAATTCCACCCCATGCCCGGACACGCTCCCGCACCATCCCCGGGGCGGGGCCAGGCGCCTAGCGACTATACGGAGGCGCCTACCGTATTCCGGAGCAGGCCTATTCCGTCGCTTTCTACCTCGCAAACGTCTCCGGGCTTCATGAACAAAGGCGGCTTGCGGGTGAAGCCGACGCCGGCCGGGGTGCCAGTGATAACGAGATCGCCGGGCATGAGGGTCATGGCCCGGCTCAGGATTTCTATGAGCGGTGCCACGCCGAACACCATGTCCGCGGTATCGCCGTCCTGTACGCAGATCCCGTTGAGCCGGGTACGCAGGTGGAGGCCTTCGGCGCCCGGAGGCAATTCGTCGGGCGTGACGAGCCAGGGGCCGAAGCCGCCGGTGGCGTCGAAATTCTTTCCTAAGGTCCATTGGCTGGCGCGCATTTGCCAGTCGCGTAGCGACGCGTCATTGAAGATGGAGTAGGCGGCTACATATGAAAGCGCGTCGGCTTTATCCACCGACCGAGCCTTCCTGCCGATCACGAAGGCGAGCTCGCCCTCGTAATCGAACGGCTCCGATACCGGAGGCCGGACCAAGTCTTCGTTATGCCCCGTGAGGCAGCTGGCGAAGCGGGCGAAGACGGCGGGCCATTGGGGGAGCTGCATTCCCGTCTCGGCGGCATGGTCTCGATAGTTTAGACCCGAGCAGAGAATTTTAGACGGGCGGCGGAGCGGCGGTAGATAACGTATGCGCCTGCTATCGAGCTCTGGCGCGGTGCCGAGCGCTTTACCGACTTCGGTAAGTCCTTCGCCGCGAGCCAGTATGGCATCCAGGTCGCCCGGATAGGCGGGGTCGCCCTCCATCCATCCGTAAAGGCGGCCGTCCCTCCATAAGCCTATACCGCAACGGCCCTCAGCGCTGAACATGGAAATTTTCATACCATCCGCCTCTCATGGCGCGTCCCTCGCGCATTGATAATACCTTAGCACCTCATCAAGGCGCGCCTCCGGCCGATGACCTGCCGTCGTTCCATCCAGCGGCCTTAGGCTAGGGCATGTAGCTGACGAAGCTGTTGATATCGTTCTTGACGCCGTTCATATCGAGGATAGCGGATATCTCGCCGCGATGATGGGTTCCGTGGTTCAGCACCTGCGTAATCGCGTGCCAGAACGTTCGCTCAAGCTCGTCGCCGCCGGTAGCGCGGTAGCGCACGCGCCTAGTGAACTCCGCCCCAGGCAATTCCTCGATGAAGCGCGCGAGCAAGGCGCTCGTATCGCGCAGGAGCGAGGAAATCCTTCCGCTATCGCCCTTGAGTTCCGCTTTGAGCTCGTCGAGCGGCTTTGCGACGATCGGACTCTCTTCAAGGCAGGCATAGCGGCCGAAACTCGCGAAGCGCTGCAGCCATAAGGCTTGAGCCCACGCCATGTGCTCCGTTATGCCGTCTATGCTCTTAAAGTAGACGCCTACGTCCTTGCACCGTACCGGCAAAGGGGTCGAGGACAGAATATCAAGCAATGCGTCGAAGGCCTTGGCATTATACGCGGCCATAGCGGATAGAACTTCTTTCACAGGGAACCTCCTATACGACTGACCGCATTCGCTTGGAAAAGACGCGGCGCGGGTTCCTAGATTGTATGCCGCAGCTCTGCGCATGCAAGGGATAAAACCTTTAATAATCACCTTTAATTCAGCACAAGCCATAACGACCACGCCCCCGGGCTTGGTGCGGGCGCTATGCCAGGCCGTTACGAAATTCCCGGCGGGTCCTGTCGTTCCGCGAGAACGTCCGAGGCTTTAGGCCTCGGGCGTCCTCGCCTGACGACACCCGCCGGACTTCGTTCGTGATGGCATTGAGTGGCGCACGTAACTCGGGGTCGGGGCGCGGTCGTCGTGCGTACCGACTCGATGGGTGTCGAGGCGATCAGCATATGCAGCTACGAAAGTCGGTCCCGCCCCGAGAACTGAGCCGCGACGCCGCCATGGCATATCAGGTCCGGCGGGTGGCGCCGCGCGAAGGGACCGCGGGCGTTTCCTAGCCCGCGGCCCCTTCGCGCAACGCCAGGACCCGCCGGAAATTCCAACCCATGCCTGAACGCGCTCCCGCACCAGCCCCGGGGCGGCCCGCTGTAGTTTCAAGCGCCTGATGACCGGACGCATTCCCCCGGTTCTCAAAGCCGCGATGCGGCCCCCGCCCCGAGAACTGAGCCGCGACGCCGCCATGGCATAGTAAGTCCGGCGGGTGGCGCCGCGCGAAGGGACCGCGGGCGTTTCCTAGCCCGCGGCCCCTTCGCGCAACGCCAGGACCCGCCGGAAATTCCAACCCATGCCTGAACGCGCTCCCGCACCAGCCCCGGGGCGGGGGTTACATCGGCTTAACGGGCTGGCAGATATCCACGATGAACTTCCGTTCCGGATGCTTCTCGTGGTCGTTCAAGTACAGCTCGTAGCACATCCGGTCGTCCGCCTGGTAGCCGGAGGAGGGCAACCATTCGCCCATGAGCGCCGTCCAGGCCTCGCCGAACTGAGTTTGGTCGATCTCGAAATGCCCCACCGCGAAGAGCCCGCCGGGCACCGGCATGGACCCTATGTCCCCGTCGGTCGGCGTGCCCGGGGCCACCGAGATACAGGCGCTCGAGCGTAGCCTGTCAGGCGGGGTCAGGTCGGGGTCGTCATGGTAGCAGGCTAGGTGCATCGTATCGGGACCGATGAGCCCGCGCGGGCCTGCCCATTGATAGAGCCTACCGAAAGCTTCACCGATAAGGTTGTACGCCCCAACGTGCCGCGCGTACGCTACCGTCAGCGCGGGCAAGTCCTTCACCTCTACCGTGTACTCGAGCTTGGACATATCATTCCTCCGTCGTCCGTCTAGGATAGGCTCATCATAAGGCGCGAGGCCAGCCGGCGCATGCCGCTCGTTGCCGGCCGCTTGACCGTCGTTGCCTTGCGCTTGACCCTGCTTGCTCCGCGCTAGGCCGGCGGCGACGAGGATGGCCGTTAGCCCCGCCTCGTCAGCCTCGCGGAAGGCCGATGGCGACGCGCCGAAGCGTTCCTTGAAGGCGCGGGAGAAGGCGCTCGGGCTCGAGAAGCCCGAGTCCATGGCTACGGCCGTCACGTCGCGGCGAGGGTCGTCTCGCAGGAGACCCGCCGCCTTCGCCAAGCGGATTCGGCGCAGGAATTCCCCCGGGGTCTCGCCGGTAAAGGCGGAGAACATGCGGTGAAAGTGGTAGCGGCTGAAGCACGCGGCGTCGGCCATCTCCGAAAGCTCGAAGTCGCGGCCGAGGTTGGCGTAGGCGTAGTCCATAGCCTTGTTCATACGGCCGGCGTACTCGCGGCGCAGGTATTCCTCTCGGGTCATGAAGCGGCCCTCCTTCGCGGCGCCGTGCTGGCAGTATAGGCATGAGGCTACGGTTTTGGCAAACGGCGGAGCTCTTCCGATCTTAAGCGCCGGATCGCGCCTTCGCGGCGCCGAGCAGGCGTCGCAAAGCCAGTGTAATCATCTGATAACCCTCGCCTAACCTGAGCTGAGAGCTTAAGGACCAGCCCAGCGGCTGATAGAGCAGGTCGAAGCCGTAGATGGAATTCATGCTGAGCTCGACCTCGCCCGACCGCGAGGGATAGTCGAACGACAAGCTTGAGCTCTGGGTCGTTCCATAGACGCCGCCCGACCAAGTCCATTGGGCGAAGGGCGAGACGACGAAGCCGCCGAGCGCCGCGTTCGCCTGGCAGCCGATGCCCGCGGAGAGGATGCCGCTCATCGTCTCGACCGAAGTCTCATCGATCACATCGCCGATTCCTATCGGGATTCCGATTATTTGGCTGGAATAACTCAGCGTCCCGCCCGCGTAGCCGAACGCGTAGAAGGTCGAGCCGCGCCACTCGAATAGCTCGGCGGCGAGGCTGACGCCGAACGGCGCCGACATCAAAAGGAGGCAATTCCGGTCGCCGGCCATAAGCGAGCCGGCGACGGAGGCGCCCAACGCCAGGTCGTCCACGGGGCAAAATTGAAATTGCCAAGCGCCAGAGCCGCCTACGAGCCAGCCGGCCAGTCCGCCGTAGTCGGTCTTGATCACGACCGCGCCGCCGCCGGCCTGTTCGGTCGCGTCGCCGGCGTTGAAGTCGGGGTAGCCCACGGGGGGCGGGGCTACGGTGAAGGTCGCTTTATTCTCTTCGGCGAAGGCCGAGGCGCCGATCGCCAGCGCGGCTACGAACGGGACGATCAGGCGGGACGGAGTTTTGGCCATAGCGACCTCCTTGCGGGGCGGTCGCCCCGCGGAAAGCGGCAGGTTTCAAGCATAGACCCGGCTCGAAACAAGGTCAAACGAAGCCGTCTCTATGCCGCCCAAGAGGCGTACGCTCCTCCGCTTGGCTACATACGGAAGGCTCGATGCATCCTTGAAGGTTCCTACATTTTGGTAGTATTCTCAAGAGATGACTGCTCGCCAGCTCGCTCAAACCAGCGTCCAAGACCGCCTGCGCCGCGAGCGCGACGAGCTCGACCTCCTCCTGGAGATCGGGCGCATCTTGGACCGCTATCCGAACGTCGCGCAGGCGGGACCGGCCTTGGCCGAGCAGCTGGAATCCCGGCTGGGGCTTACGCGGGCCTGGGTGGCCGTGCGCGACGAGCAGGGAGGCGCGCTCCGCGAGCCGGAGAGCGGGGCGGAGATACGCCTGGGCCAAGGGCCGGCCGGCCGGGCCTTCGAATCGGGCGCGATCGTGGCGGAGGCGGCGCCCGGGGGCTGGGCCTACCTCGTCCCGGCGCTGGAGGGCGAACGGGTCCTGGCGCTGGTGCACGCGCTTAGGCCCGGCGCCGACCGTGATTCGGCCGAGGACCGGGCCGTGCTTTCGCGGGTCGCCGAGTTGGTGGCGGACGCCGCGGCCCTGCGCCTTCGCTTGGCCAAGGCGGGCGGAGCCGACGGCGAAGGCGCGGCGGGGTCCCGGCCGGTACGTCCGGCGGACGCCCTGCCTCGTAGCCCCTTCGGCATGCTGGTCGGCTCGTCGGACGCCATGCGCTCGCTCTACGCCTATATCGAGCGCATAGCGCCCTCGGAGGCCACCGTCCTCATCCTGGGCGAGAGCGGCACCGGCAAGGAGCTGGCCGCGGCGGAGCTGCACAAAGGCTCCCGCCGCTCCGCCGGCCCCTTCGTCAAGGTGAACTGCGCGGCCCTTCCCGAATCGATCATCGAGAGCGAGCTCTTCGGGCACGAGAAGGGTTCTTTTACTGGCGCGCTGGCCCGGCGCCGCGGCCGCTTCGAAGCCGCCGACGGCGGCACTATCTTCCTCGACGAGATAGGCGAGCTCTCGCCCGCGGTCCAGGCCAAGCTCCTGCGCGTCATACAGGAGCGCGAGATCGAGCGCGTCGGCGGGCACGAGCCGATACCCGTCGACGTGCGCATCGTCGCGGCCACCAACCGCGACATCGAGCGCGAAGTAGCCGAGGGTCGCTTCCGCGAGGACCTGTACTACCGCCTGAACGTCTTCGCCCTGCGCATGCCGCCCCTTAGGCAGCGGAAGAGCGACATCCTCCTGTTGGCCGATTGGTTCGTGGAGAAGTACGCCGAACGTAACGGCAAGGATATCAGACGCATTTCAAGCCCCGCCATCGACCTCCTGGCCAGCTACCATTGGCCGGGCAACGTGCGGGAGCTGGAGAACTGCGTCGAGCGCGCGGTGATCCTCTCGTCGGACAAGGTAATCCATGCCTGGCACCTGCCGCCGAGCCTGCAGTCGGCCGAGTCGACCGCCACGGCCCCGGCTTCGACCCTTGAGGCCGCCTTGGCGCGCCTGGAGAGGGAGCTCATCGTCGAGGCGCTCAAGCTGCATAAGGGCAACATGGCCGCCGCGTCGCGTCAGCTGGGCATCACCGAGCGCCAAATGGGGCTCCGGGTTAAACACTATGGGCTTGATTGGCGAAGTTATCGGCTAACCCAAGACAGATCCTAGAATATTCCCACATATTTGTAGTATCTTTTACCTTTCCTACATCTACGTAGCCTACTCTCCTTCAGATCGCAGACATCACCGTGCAGCCTCTGCCGGCTTGTCACGACCATTTCTTTATTTGAAATGACAATAGTATCTGCGCATATTAATTGTGCGCATCCTGGCACGCTTCCTGCTTAAAAGTAGAGTCCCGGCCGTGGCCGGAGCTTATCCACGCAAGGAGCGTCCATGAGCGCCTGCATCGATTTCACCAAGACCCCCGTCACCGAACTGTACGGCTCGAACAGCTTCTCTAACGCCGTCATGCGCGAGCGCCTGCCTAAGAACGTCTATAAGGAGCTTCAGGACGTCCAAGCCGGCAAGCAGGAGCTGACCATCGAGATAGCGGAGGTCGTCGCCGGCGCCATGAAGGATTGGGCACTTGAGAAGGGCACGACGCACTTTACCCACTGGTTCCAGCCCCTGACCGGTCTCACGGCGGAGAAGCACGACTCGTTCATAGCGCCCACGGCCGACGGCAAGCTCCTCATGGAGTTCTCCGGCAAGGAGCTCATCAAGGGCGAGCCCGACGCGTCGAGCTTCCCCTCCGGGGGCCTGCGCGCCACCTTCGAGGCGCGCGGCTACACGGCCTGGGACACGACGAGCCCCGCCTTCCTCAAGCAGGATCCCACGGGCACCACGCTCTGCATCCCTACCGCGTTCGTGGGCTATTACGGCCACGCTCTGGACAAGAAGGTCCCGCTCCTTAAGTCCATGGACGCGCTCAACGCCCAGGCGCTCCGCGTGCTAAAAGCCTTAGGCCATACGACGAGCTCGCGCGTGGTCACCACGGTCGGCCCCGAGCAGGAGTACTTCCTAGTAGACAAGGCCTGGTTCGACGAGCGGCCGGACCTGCTCCTCACCGGGCGCACCGTGTTCGGCTCCATGCCGGCCAAGGGCCAGGAGATGGAGGACCACTACTTCGGCGCCATCAAGGAGCGCGTCGCCCTCTTTATGCGCGAGCTCAACTACGAGCTCTGGAAGGTAGGCGTCGCCGCCAAGACCCAGCACAACGAGGTCGCGCCCAACCAGTTCGAGATCGCGCCCATCTTCTCCAGCGCCAACGTGGCGGCCGACGGCAACCAGCTGGTCATGGAGACCATCCAGAAGGTGGCGCGGCGGCACGGCATGGAGGCGCTCCTCCACGAGAAACCCTTCGCCGGCGTGAACGGCTCGGGCAAGCATAACAACTGGTCCATGGCCACCGACGACGGCGTGAACCTCCTCGACCCCGGCGAGGACCCGCGCGAGAACGCGCGCTTCCTGCTCTTCGCCGCCGCGGTGGTCGAGGCGGTCGATCGCTACGCCCTCCTCCTCCGCTCGGCGGCGGCCACCGCCGGCAACGACCACCGCCTGGGCGCCAGCGAGGCCCCGCCGGCCATCATCTCCATCTTCTTCGGCGGCGTGCTCTGCGAGGTCCTGGACTCCATCGTGGAGGGCAAGCCCTGCGCGGCGCGCGGCGGCGTGCGCATGCAGCTGGGCGTCACGAGCCTCCCGAGCCTGCCCTTGGACCTGTCCGATCGTAACCGTACGAGTCCGTTCGCTTTCACCGGCAATAAATTCGAGTTCCGCATGATCGGTTCGTCCCAGGCCATCGCCACCCCCAACACCTACCTCAACACGGCCGTGGCCCAGGTGCTTAGCGAGTTCGCAGAACGGCTGGAATGCGCCGCCGACCCGACGGCCGAGATCCAGGCCATCGTGCGCAACTCGTATAAGGCGCACCGGAAGGTGGTGTTCAACGGCAACGGCTACTCGGAGGATTGGGTGCGCGAGGCCGAGCGGCGGGGCCTACCGAACGTGCGCTCGACGGTGGACGCGCTCTCGGTCCTGACGCAGGCTGAGACCATCGAGCTCTTCGAGGCGCAGCGCGTGCTCTCGCGGGCGGAGCTGGAGAGCCGCTACCACATATACCTCGAGAAGTACTCGAAGCAGATCAACATCGAGGCGGGCGTCATGATCGATATGGTCAGGCGATTCATCTTCCCGGCCGCCAGCGCCTTCGCCGCCGACTTCTCGCGCGACGCGGCCGCCCTGGCCGCCATAGGCGCGCCGAGCGCCCAGCAGGAGCGCCGGGCTAAGGACGTAGCGGTCCTGGCCGGCGCGTCGGCGGAGGGCGCCGAGCGCCTGGAGCGCGCCTTGGCCGCGGCCCAGGAGACCGCCGGCGAGTACGCCAAGGCCAAGGCCTTCCTCGATAAGGTGACGCCCGAGATGGCCTCGCTCCGCGCCTCGGTCGACGCGCTCGAAAAGCTCGTGGCCAAGGACGCTTGGCCCTTCCCGACCTACGAGGACTTGCTGTTCAAGCTCTAGGGTAATCGGCCCCGCCGCCGGCCATCTGGTCGGCGGCTCGGGGCGCGGGCCGCCGAGCGGCGGGCTATATCCGCGGGGAGGCAGCCGCCTAGGCCGCCGGCGCGGCGGCCCCGCCCGGGGCGGCCCTTTCGGGCAGCTGCGACAGCACGATCCCGGCGAACATCACGGCGCAGCCGACGAGCTCGCGCGCGCTCAAGAGCTCGGCCA
>CALKWG010000018.1 GCA_938004315.1 uncultured Spirochaetaceae bacterium | reverse complement strand
GATCCATGCTAGCGGAGAACTTCAGGATCTGGCGGAATAAGGTCTACGCCGAGGGAAGGCTCGAAGGCAGGCTAGAGGGCAAGCTTGAAGGTAAGCTCGAGGCTCATCGCGAAGCCAACCAGAAAACCGCCTATAAGCTGCTGGCCATGGGCATGAGCCCGGAGACGGTAGCGAACTTCCTAGAGATCAGCCCGACTGAGCTCAAGGCCTTAATCGAGAAAAAGTAGCTTCTCCCTGTCCTAGAGCCCCAAGAGGGGCCCCAGGCCGAGCCTGGGGCGTGTTAAGCACGCCATCCGCACGCCCATCCCGCGCCCCCCGAAACGCCCTTACCCGCGCTGAGCCCAGGCGGCCGCGGCCGCCAGCCATGCCTCCCGCGAATTGGCTATGGTCTCCTCAGGCACGCAGTACGACAGGCGGAACCAACCGGGGCAGCCGAAGCCCGTGCCGGGGACGGCGAGGATTTTATATTCCTTGAGGAACATGGCGAACTCGACGTCGAGACTCGCCTTGGAGGCCTCGGCCGGCGAACCGGCGGCTTCGGTCGCCGAACGGTCTCGCGCGCGCTCGGGCGCCTGGCAGAAGAGGTAGAAGGCTCCCTCGGGCTTGGCGTAGCGTATGCCGGCCTCGTTAAGGACGTCCGCGAGGAGGTCGCGGCGGCGCTCGTAGCGGGCGACGTCGGCTTTGGCATGCCAGCTGGCGGCGACGGCGCGCTGCATGAGGGCCGGGGCGTTTACGAAGCCTAAGATGCGGTTGGCCATGGTGAGGCCGGCCATGAGCAGGGCCTTGTCGGCGATCGCCGGGCTCAAGCCCAGGTAGCCGATGCGCTCGCCGGGGACGGAGAGGGTCTTACTGAAGCTGGAGGCTACGATGGACTCGGCGTAGGCGTCCAGGATGGGCGGGGCTACGGCGCCGTCGTAGACGATGTCACGGTAAGGTTCGTCAATGATCAGGTAGGGGGCGCGGCCGCATGCGGCGGCGTGGGCGCGCAGGACGGCGGCCAGGCGCTCCAGCTCCGGCCGGGCGTAGATGCGCCCGCTGGGGTTGTTCGGCGTGTTTATGATGACGGCGGCGGTCTTGGGGCCCAAGGCGGCGGCGATGGCGGGCACGTCCAGGCCGAAGTCGGGCGCGGCGGGTACGGGACGGAGGACGCCGCCGTGGTTGCCCACGTAGAAGACGTACTCGGCGAAGTAAGGGGCGATGACGACGATTTCGTCGCCGAGGTTGAGTATGGTCTTCAAGACGACGTTGAGCGCGCCGGCCGCGCCGACGGTAAGGAGGACGTCGTCCGCGCTTAGCTCGACGGCGTGCTCGGCGCCGATCTTCCGCGCCATAGCCTCGCGGGCGAAGGGGTAGCCCTGGTTGGGCATGTAGGCGTGAGTGCCGAGCTCATCGGAGAGGGCGGCTTCTTTGAGCGCTTGGACGAAGGCCGCGGGCGGCTCTAAGTCCGGGTTGCCCAGGCTGAAGTCGAAGACGTTCCGGTCGCCGAACTGGGCCTTGAGCTTTCGGCCCTCCTCGAACATCTTGCGTATCCAAGAGCTGCGCTCCAAGTTGGCGCGTACTGCGTCTGCTACGGGCACCGACCCCTCCTTGCATTTCGCATATCAAAACGTCGTTTCAATTTGCGGATGCAGTATAGCATAGCTCCCAGAGGCGGGCTATACTGACGGGGCAAATATGCGCCGCGCCGCGAAGCCCGCAGGGCCTGGCGACCAGGCCGGGACGGACCTGGCGCATCGGCCGACGAATGAGAGAGGAGCGTACCATGGCGGAATTCTTGACGAACGCAGAAGCCAGGGCGAAAGCCTTCGCCGAGCTCCTCTCCCTGATGACCGAAGGCGGAGCGGTCAAGGACGCGCTTCAGCGCTTTCAGCCGTATATAGACGATGCGCGTCCGGAAGACCTGGTCGGCGCGGTGGACGCGGCCGTGGAAGCCGGCGTCGCGTTTAGCGCGCTCAAGCCGGGCGTGTCCAAGCTCATCAACTTAATCTACGAGGCGCTGGCCAGGCATCGATACCTTCGCGGCGCCGGGAGCGACGCAGGCGGGCCGGCTCGGCTGTTCCTGGACGCGCTTTGCCTTGAGAACGAGGGCCTTACGGCGCTCTTGAACGCCGGGAAGCTCCGCGCCAAGGCTTTGAACGACGCGGCCAAGGCCGGAGAGGAGCTCGGGGCGGAGATCGCCGGCTTCGCCTCGTGGCTCGAGGAGCTGGGCGCGGTCGAGGCCCACTACCGCAAGAAAGAGAACGTCCTCTTCCCATGGTTCGAGGCCGCCTACCCGCGCTACCGCTGCGTGCGCCTCATGTGGGAGATCCAGGACGACGCGCGCGCCGGGCTTAAGGAGCTGGCCGGGCAGGCGGGACGGGCGCTCCGATCCGGCGGGCTCGACCTGGCTCGCTTCAACGCCGCCTTGGGGCGGCTCTATTTCGACCTGTACGCCAACATCATACGCGAGGAATGCGCGCTCTTCCCGGTTTTAGCCACGCTCATGGACGAAGCAGCCGATCGGGCGCTCTATGCCCAGGCGCTCGAATACGGCTGGGCCTTCGCCGACGGGGCCGAAGCGGCTCGGCTGGACGCCGCGGCCGCGATACCGGCGGCCGCCATGCCGGCAGGCGCTCCGCGAGGCGATGGAGGCGGGACCCGCATCCCCGCCGCGGCCTTTACGGGCCGGACCGGCGCGCTCAGCCATGAGCTCCTAGCCGCCCTCTTCGCCGCCGCCCCGGTCGACATGACCGTGGTGGACGCCGACGACAAGGTGGCCTGGTTCAGCGACTCGCCGCACCGTATCTTCCCGCGTAGCCCCGCCATCGTAGGCAGGGACGTGCGGAACTGCCATCCGGGCGCCAGCGTCGGCCGCGTCGTGGCGATCCTGGAGGCTTTTAAGGCCGGCCGGAAGGATTCCGAGGCGTTCTGGATCGAGATGAAGGGGCGATTCATCTTTATCGACTACTTCGCGCTCAGGGCCCCGGACGGGCGCTACCTGGGGACGCTCGAAGTAAGCCAAGACCTGACGGATAAACGCGCCTTGACGGGCGAGAAACGACTGGCGAGCGAGGGCTGAGCCGCCTCGGCGAGCCGGCCGCCGGAGCTCCCCGATCGGCGCGCCCCGGCTTGCCTAATCGCGTCCTTCATATATACTAAGATCGTGGCGTATTCTAGTCTTTCGTCTCAAAATGCTACCCATTCCCTAAGGAGCTTTCCGTGCTGCAAAAACAACCCGTGATGCGTAAGGTGCTCTATGCCCTGGCGCCTATCGCGGCGTTCTCGGTGTATCTGTACGGTCCGCGCGCGCTGGCCGTCCTGGCCGTGAGCGTCGGCGTGGGCTTCCTGGTAGAGTACCTCTTCGAGAAGAAGAAGGGCGGCAAGGTGAGCGAGGCGGTCTTCGTGACCGGCACGCTCTTCGCCCTTTCGATGCCGCCCGCGGTACCGCTATGGATCGTCGCCCTCGGCGTAGCCTTCGCGGTCTTCATGGCGAAGGAAGTCTACGGCGGCTTCGGGCGCAACATCTTCAACCCGGCCATCGCGGGCCGGCTCTTCGTCTACATCTCGTTCGCGGGCGTCTTGGGCGCGAGCTTCTACCCGGCGGGCGACTTCGGCGCGGCCGCGGGCAGCCTCTTCGGCCGGCCCGACGCGGTGACGACCGTAACGCCCCTGGCCGCCATGGGCGCCGGGGAATCGGTCCCGATCATGAACCTGCTCCTTGGCTTCCGCTCGGGCTCCTTGGGCGAGTCGAGCGTGATCCTCATCGCCTTGGCCGCCGCCTACCTCATCTGGACCAAGGCGGCCCAGTGGCGGCTGATCGCCGCGACGCTCATAGGCGGCGTCGCCGTAGCCGGCGCCCTTATACTGGGCGGCGTAGGCCGCGCCCTGCCGATCGAGGCCCTCCTAGCCGGCAGCTTCCTCTACGTCGCGGTCTTCATGAGCACCGACCCGGTCTCCGCCCCCAAGAAGCCGCAGGCCCAATGGCTCTACGGACTCCTTATCGGCTCGGTGATCGTTATCATCCGAACCTTCAGCCTCTTCCCCGAGGGAACGAGCTTCGCCATCCTCATCGGCAACACCTTCGCCAGCCTCTTCGACAAGCTCGTGACGGACGCGGCGAAGCGCAAGGAGGCGGGCAAATGAAGCTTAAGAAAGATTCGATCGCCTACGTGGTGATCTTCACCTTCGTCGTATCGGCGCTGTTCGTAACCCTCCTAGCGTTGGCGAACGAAGGCACCAAGCCCCTGGTCGCGGCGAATCGAGAGTTCGCCGCCCAATCGGCCGTGCTCGACGCCTTAGGCATCCCCTACGCGAATAAGGACGAGGCGCTACGACTCTACAAGGAATCGGTCAGGCCGATAGAGGGCTCCAGCCCGAGGGCCTACCGCGCCGCGATCGACGGCCGGGAGTACCTGGCCGTCGAGCAGACCGGGGCGGGACTCTGGGGCGCCATCGTCATCGTGATGGCGACCGACGAGAAGGTCGAGCGCATACGCGGCCTGCAGATCATCGCCCAGAACGAGACGCCGGGCCTCGGCGGCCGCATCGAGGAGCGCTGGTTCTTGGATCAGTTCCGCGGCGAGCGGGCGGGCGGCGGCGTACGCATCGCCGTCGGCGCCGAATCCAAGGGCACGGGAGACGCCGACCCCGACAACGGGCTCATAGACGGCGTCACCGGCGCGTCGCGCACCAGCGTCGCCTTCGAGACCATCGTCAACGACGCCCTCGCGCGCGCGCGGGCCGTAGCGGGAGGCGCTAAATGAGCTCCAAGGCCATGAACATCCTTAAAGAGAACCTCTGGACGAACAACCCCATCTTCATCCAGATACTGGGCATCTGCTCCACGCTGGCCGTGACGAACAACCTGCGCAATACGGCCATCATGACCGTGGGCGTGGCCCTGACCACCGCCTTCTCCAGCATGACTCTATCGGCCATGAAGGACCTCATCCCGCGCAAGGTGCGCATGATCGTGCAGGTCCTGGTCATCTCGTTCTACGTGATCGTGATTGACATCGTGCTCCGCGCCTATCTGCCCGAAGTCTCCAAGCAGCTCGGGCCGTACGTAGGCCTCATCATCACCAACTGCATCATTATGGGCCGCGCCGAGGCCTTCGCCCAGGCCAACAAGCCCGGGCTTTCCTTCTGGGACGGCCTGACGAGCGGACTCGGCTACATGGCGGTGCTGATGGCCATAGCCTTGGTCCGCGAGATCCTGGGCTTCGGCTCGGTCTTCGGCCTCAGGGTCCTACCCGCCGGCTTCGTGCCCTGGACCATCATGATCATGGCGCCCAGCGCCTTCTTCTTAGTGGCCATGGTGATGTGGTGGGCCAAGAACATGCAGGCCGCCAAGGCCAAGACCGCGGCCGGCAAGCCCGCCGCGCCGGCCGCGCCGACCGCGCCGGCGAAAGCCTAAGGAGGACGCCGTGATACCGCTCGTCAACCCGATTACGCTCTTCTTCGCGTCCATCTTTACTAGTAATATACTCTTAACTAATTTCCTCGGGATGTGCTCTTTCATCTCCATCTCCAAGGATTGGCGGAGCTCCTTCGGCTTAGGGATGGCCGTCACCTTCGTCATGACCATCACCGCCGCGGTCAGCTGGGTCGTGCTCTACTACGTGCTCGTGCCGCTGGAGCTGGAGTACCTCTCGTTCATCGTGTTCATCATCGTGATCGCCGCGGTGGTGCAGGTGCTGGAGATGGTCATAGACCGCGCCAGCCCGGCGCTCTACATGAGCCTGGGCATCTTCCTGCCGCTCATCACGGTGAACTGCGCCATCCTGGGCGCCATCCTCTTCATGCAGATCAGGAGCTACGGCTTCGTGCAGTCGGTGGCCTTCGGCGCCGGTTCGGGCCTGGGATGGTGGCTGGCCATCCTGCTCCTGGCGGCCATACGCGAGCGCGTTGAGAAGGCGCCGGTGCCCGCCGGCCTCAAGGGCCCCGGTATCACCATGGTCACCATCGGCTTCATGGCGATGGCCTTCATCGGTTTCTCCGGCATGATAGCCGTACAGTAAGGAGGCGCGCGTTGAACCCCATAGTGCTCGGCCCCCTGGTGGCCGCGGGCCTCGCGGCCTTCCTGGCCCTCGTCATC
>CALKWG010000017.1 GCA_938004315.1 uncultured Spirochaetaceae bacterium | reverse complement strand
GCCTCGTCGAATTCCTCGCGCTCGATGCCCATGGCGGTGGAGCCGTACATCATGATGAAGCGGCGGTAGCCGTCCAGGGCGAAGCGGCGGTTGCCGGTCTTCTTGGCCAGGCCCTCGACGGAGGCGTCGGTCAGGCCGAGGTTCAGGATGGTCTCCATCATGCCGGGCATGGAGACGGCGGCGCCGGAGCGCACGGACACGAGGAGCGGATCCTTGGGATCGCCGAGCTTCTTGCCGGCGGCCTTCTCAAGCTTCTTCAGGTTCTTCTCGACCTCTTCCTTGAGGCCCTCGGGATACTTCTTGCCGTTCTTGTAGTAGAGGTCGCAGACCTGGGTGGTCACGGTGAAGCCGGCGGGCACGGGCAGCCCGATCTTGGTCATCTCGGCCAGGCCCGCGCCCTTGCCGCCCAGGAGCTCCTTCAGGGTTCCGTCGCCTTCGGCTTCGCCGGCGCCGAAGAAGTACACGTACTTCGCTTTCGCCATAGGGGATAGTCCTCCAATCGTATATAAAACCTATAGTATCGAGCTAAAAACCTATAGTATAAGGAACGCCGTTGTCAAGAAAGCCCGAGGGGAGCGCGGGCCGGGGCGGGGCGGGAGCGGCGCGGGGCGCGCGACGGTCCCGCTACGCGGGCCGCGGCCTAGGCCCGCGGCGGGCTTGAGCCTATCCGGCCTCGCGCGCCCAACCCGCGGCGGACGGCGGACGCGGCGACCGCTCGGCGGCAGGTTAATAATTATAAATTAATAACAAGACTGATGACCGTCAAGTCCGAGCCGGGCAGCTGATTTACCAACGATTCGAACTTTATATTAACCTTATCGCAGGCCTCCGAGAGGTAGGAGAGATAGTACAGGCCGAGCTCGGTGTTCGCCTCGCCGTCGGGCAGGTCCTTGTAGAAATCCTGCAAGGAGCGCTTCTTTAAGTCGGCGCTCTTCTTCTCGTCGATCGCCTCCTTCATCTTCTCGTACTCGGATTCCTTGTTGAAGATGGTCAGCTGAAGCTTGTTCTGGGTGCCGATGGACGAGCCGCGCGAGCCGAGCTTCCACGAGATATAGACGAGCTCGCCGCGACGCTTCAGGCTCTCTATGACCTGCCTGCGCACGTTCGGGTCGAAGAGCACCGAGTTCATGTCGACGGCGCCGCGGAACAGGGCCTTGGCCTCCCGTTTTAAATTCGAGTTCTCGGCGTTGGTCGCGAGCTCCATGACGTTCAAGGCCAGGTACTCGGCGATCTTAGCCTTCTCCATGTATTCGGCCAGGCTCGTCCGGAGGTCTTTGATCAGGGTCTCGTACCCGTCCAGGCCTTTGAATTTAGAGAGGATGAACCAGATGAAGGGCCGAAGATTGTTAAGATATTTTTCAGACAAGAGAAGCTGTATGTTCTTCTCCTCCGGCAGGAGGCTGGAGTTCCTCGTGATGAAGGAATGCATCGGGGCGAGTATCGACTGCTTGATCTCGTCGATCACGCGCTCCTTCTCCTTGACGACGCCCTGCAGGAACGCCTCGTTGATCTTGGTCTTATCGTCGATGATGTTGGCCGGGTTCTTGCGGTTCCAATGCTTAATGAGCTCGCTGCCCATCACCCGCTGGAAGATGTAGGCGTCGTATTGACGGTACAGCATGGTGTAGGTGATGAGCTTAGCCAGGTCCATCACCTCCTGGCGGATGGTGACGAATTCGCTGTTCGAGATCTCGACCTTGGAGACGTAGTCGATGAGCATCATACGCTGGAGGCTGCCCGGGGCGAAGCGATCCATGAGGATGCCGTGCTCCTCCACGCTGTCCGCCAGCTTGAATTTACGCAGGGGTTTATTGTTCTTGATGAAGAAGGTCGTACCGAGCTCGGTCAAGATAACCTTGACCGGCAGGTCGATCAATGCCTTACGTTCTTGCGAACCCATCGTGCGGACGCTCCCATGCGCTGCTATCCTCCCGCAAAGGGAGGCCGTAGCCCCTGTTCGGGGCGCGGATCCGTCCCGCAGGGAGCGGAACCGCCGTCAACGCGAGTATAGCCTATCCGGGCGGCTCTGTAAAACGGTAAAGCGTAGCGCCGCTCTCGCCTCTACCGGCTTGCCCGTGGCGCGCGCTTGACCATGACGGCCGCCGGCCATAGTATCGATCCCAGATGTCTCCCCAACGCACCGTCCTAGTCGCCCTCCTCATCGCAACCCGGGCGCTGACCGCCTTCGCCGAGGCGGGGGCGGATACGCCTGCATCAGCCGTATTCGTCCTCGGGCCGGCGGCCGTTTCGGGCGGCCCGGCGGAGGCTTTCTGGCTGGCCGCCCGTTTTGCCGGGGCGGATAAAGGCGCGGGCTTCATAGACGGCCGCCTTGGAGACGGGCGCCTCGGAAGCGGGCGAAACGACGAGGGCCGCGCCGGCTCCGCGTTCGATTTCGAGCCGGGCGAGGCGTTTTGGCGGGGCGGCGAGCATCCGGCCATGCGAGGAGAGTACGTGGGAGCGCTCGTCATCGTCCTAAGCGACGGCTTCGAGGCCGGCGGCCGCGTGCTCGAGAGCGCCGCGCGCGGCGCGCAGGCGCCGTATCGCGCCGTGAAGGCCTTCCTCGACGCCGCCGGCGAACGCGGGCTTGCGCTCGAATGGTCGGCGGCGGCGGCGGCCCTGACGCGCTTCGGGTTGTCGCCGGCGACTTCGCCCCTGCTGCCCTGGTTGCGCGAGGGCTACGCGGCTCTGGGGCTCGCCCTGGGCTCGCCGCCGGCGACCGGCGAGGCGCACGATCTCGCCGCCGCCGCGATCGCCGCCGGCGTCGAGCTCCGGGGGCTCCGCGGGCGCGGCGAGGATTTCCAGACGAATTACCTCGTGCTGCCCTTCGTCGGCGGCGTCCTGGGCGAAGCCTTCCTGGTCAGGCTTAGCCTAGGCCTCTTCGCCGCGGCCGCGTTCGCCTTAGCCCTGGCGCCGCACGGCCACGGGAGTGCGTTGCCCGCCGGCGGACGCAGCTCGGGTCCGCTTCGCGAGGCCCTGGCCTCGGCCTTGATCTCGACCTTGGCCTTCGGCGCGGTCGCCCTGGGCGGACGCCTGGCGGCGGCCGCGGCGGGAGTCGGCTTGCCGCCGGATCCGGCTGAGCTCAGCCGGTCGCGGCTCGTAGCGCTGAGCGCCGCACGGACGCTGGGCTTCCTCGGTACCTACTATGCGCTTTCGGGCTTCATGGCGAGGGCCTCGGCCCTAGGCCACGCGACGCGCGCCATGGCCGCTAAGGCGGCCGCCCTCTATTTCATGATCCTGGGCTTGATATCGCTCCCCTTAGCGCCCCCGGCGGCCCCCCTGGCTTTGAGCCTCGCCGTCGGCTCGCTCTTGGGGGCGGCCGCTGGAGTCTTGTCAGGCTTAGCCTTGGCGTCCACGCTCGTCGCCCTCGCTTACCTCGCCGCGCCTCTCTTCCTCGGTAGGTACGCCTCGTTGAGCGCGCAGTTCCTGTACGGCGACGCGGCGGTCCTCGCCGGCGTGGCCCTCTGCATAGCGCCTTTCGCCCTGTGGGTCGGCGCCTCGGTATCGGGCAGGCGCTCCATGCGGCGCGGGGCCCGGGCCGCCGTCTTCTTCGCCTTCGCGCCCTTGGCGTCCGGCCTCCTTGAATTCGCGGCCCACCTGCTCCTCTAGGCCGACGGCATGGGCGTGTACTTCCATATCGATTTAGACGCGTTCTTCGCCGCCGTCGAGGTCTTGGATAGGCCCGAGCTTCGCGGCAAGCCCGTCGTCGTCGGGGCGGCCGAGAGCCGGCGGGGCGTCGTCTCCACCTGTTCGTATGAAGCCAGGCGCTACGGCGTGCGATCGGCGATGCCCATAGCGGAGGCGCGTAGGCTCTGCCCCGACGCCGTCTTCCTCCCGGTCAGGATGGCGCGCTACGCCGAGCTGTCGGCGCGCGTCATGGCCGTCTTCGGCGATTATACGCCCGAGCTGATACGAGTTTCGATCGACGAGGCCAGCCTCGATATGAGCGGTACGGAGCGCCTGTGGGGGCCGACGGAGGAGGCGGCGCGCTCCATCAAGCGACGCGTGACGGACGAGACGGGCTTAAGCATTTCGATCGGCGCGGCGCCCAACCGTTATCTGGCTAAGATAGCCTCCGGGCTACGCAAGCCCGACGGCCTCGTGATCGTCGCCCCGGGCGAGGAGGAGAGTTTCGCGGCGGCCTTGAGCCTCGACCAGCTCTGGGGAGCCGGGGCCAAGACCCGCGCTCGGCTCGTGGAGCTCGGCATCGATACGGTCGAGCGCCTGCGGGCCGTGCCGGAGGCCGCCTTGGCGCGGGTGATGGGCAAGTCGGGCGCGGCCTTCTTGGCCGCCGCCGCGCGGGGCTGCGATCCCGGCATCTACGGCCAGGAGCCGAAATCCAGGTCGATCAGCACCGAGTCCACCTTCGAGTATGACGTCCGCGACCGCATGAGCCTGGAGGCCGCCCTCCTGGGCATGGCCGAGGAGCTCTGCGCCCGCCTGTACGAGGAAGGCCTCGCGTCCAGGACGATACAGTTGAAACTCCGCTTCGCCGACTTCGAGACGACCATGGCCCGCGAGACCAAGGACGCGCCCTTCTCCTCGAGCTCGGGGGTGTACGAGGCCGCCTTGCAGCTCCTCGATAGGCGCTGGGACGGTCGCCCGCTCAGGCTCATAGGCCTCGGGCTGGTCAATATCGGCGCTGAGGGCGCGAGGCAGGGGAGCCTTTTCGACGACGAGCGCGACGCGGCCGCCCGTAAGGCGGCCGCCGTGGAGCGGGCGGTCTTCGACGTCGCCCACAGAGGTTTAGGCCCCATTACGAGGGCCCGGCTCGTCAAGCCGCCTAGCGGGAAAGAGCCGAAGCTATAGCCGGCGCCTCGGCCTTCATAACCTCGGCCAGCGCTTCGCGGGCCCTATGCGCGGCGTCCTCGATGGCCCCGCGCTCGCTGCCGCCCTGGCCGCGGATACCGCTCGCCGACAGGGTATGGGCTAGGCTGCCGTCGGCCCTGAGTATGCGAAGGGCGTACGAGGCCTCGGCGATGAAGATATTATAGACGCGGCCCTGATACTGCATCTGGCTCGCCGGCCCGACCTCCAGGTAGGCCAGGGCGTAGTACCCGGCCTCCGAGCCTTGCTCGATCGAGCCGAGGATCGTTCGATCGCCACCGAAGGCGGCCGTGAAGCGCTCGGGCGGCAAGGAGGCGCTAATCGGCTTAGCGTCGACGCCCAAGGCGCGGAGTCCCGCGGCCACGGCGTCGAGGGCGCCGGGGACGTCGCGATAGCCGGCCGGCGAGCGCTCCAAGGCGGCTACCATAGCCTTTTTAGGCGGCGGGGCGTAGACGAAGTCGCGGTAGACCGACGAAACGGCGAAGCTGAAGCCGTCGGCGCTGAAGACCGGGAAAACCCTGATCACCAGGGCCTCGTTCGCGCTCGCGACCGACGAGACTGACGCGTTGGCCAGGCCTTTGGCGTCGGTCGAAACCGAGGCGGTCAGGACGGCTTCGTTGGCGACCGCGGCGAAGCGGAGCGTTGCGTCGGCCACGGGGCTCTTAGCGCTGCCGTAGCTCTGATAGAGGTAGGCCGCGGGCATGAGACCCTGAGCCCTGGCCAAGGCCCGGAGGTCTCCCACGACTTGGGTCCCGTCGCCCGAAATCCATGATTCATGGGCCTCGATGCTCAAGGTCGCCGCCAGCGCCTCCGCCTTGACGCGCAGGCGCTCGAGCGCCTCGGCGAGGCCGGCCCGGTGGGCGCGTCCCATCGCCGCGACGTAGAGCCGCATGCCCTCGGCCGTGCGATTAAGGGCGAAGGCCTCCTCGGCCCTGGCTTCGAGTTCGGCGACGGCTTCGGCCGCCGCTTGGCCCGCGGCGGCGTCGCCGGCGCCGGACGACGCGCTGAGGCCCGGTACGCCCTCGACGGGCGATTCGGGGCGCGGCGCCGGGCTCGCGACGCAGGCGACGAGCGAGACGGCGGCCAGGGCGGCGACGAGCGGCAGGGAGGCGCGACCCGGCCGGTGAGGGCTAGCGTGCTTGAGGCCGCGCTGCTCGCCGCGGCTATCGGTCGTTTCAGCGGCATGGGCGCCGTTCGTCGGGAGAATTCTACGCATACCTTCGGCTCCGTTACTTTTATCTTAAAGAACT
>CALKWG010000016.1 GCA_938004315.1 uncultured Spirochaetaceae bacterium | reverse complement strand
TCCCTAGCACTGTGTAAGATCACCCGAACCGGCCTGCCAGCACATTCCGTGCCAACCACCCGTTCTCTACGCGCATTTACTGCACGCCGCCTTCCGTTAGGCGCGGCGCACTTTATAGCGCGCTTTCGCATTTCTGTCAAGCGATTTTGTTAGAAACGGCTTGATTCGTCTGCGGGCCGCGCACCGTCTTCTTAAGCCCTAAGGCTCATCGGACAAGCGCTCGGCGCGAAGGAGATACTACGCAGGGAACGCCTGAATGTCAAGAGAAGAAGGCGTTAAAAACACCGTCGCGTCATTAAAAACGGACGCCGCGTCGCCCCAAGGTCGAGCGCCTTGGCCGGCTCGAGGCCTACGCCTAGGCCGCGCCGGGCGCGGTCGCGACGACCAAAATGTAGGCGGCATAGAGTATGATCAGCGCCGCTCCTTCGAAGCGGTTAATCCGCCCCGGGCGCTTCACGCCCATACCCATGACGAGTAGCACTGCCGTCAATCCGAGCATCACGCCCCAGTCGCGCGCCAGGGCCGCCTTGTCGGCCTCGATAGGCCGAATCGCCCCGGCGAGCCCTATTACCGCCAGCGTATTAAAGAAGTTCGACCCGATCACGTTACCCAGCGCCAAGTCATGCTCGCCCTTGCGGGCAGCCGCGATAGAGGAAGCCAACTCGGGCAAAGAGGTACCCAGCGCTACGATCGTAAGCCCGATCACGAGCTCGCTTAAGCCCAAGCCCCGCGCTATGCCCACCGCCCCCCACACGAGGGCCCGCGACGACAGCACGAGGACCGCCAGGCCGAACAGCGTCGCCCCGGCGGCCTTGATAGGCCCCATGCGCTTCGCCGACAAATTCTCGGTGTACTCCGCCTCCAGCTCGTCGCCCTTGCCGCGCAGCGCGGTCCGAATCGTCAGGCCCATGATCGCCCCGAACAGAGCCAGGAACAGGCCCGCTTCCCAGCGCGACAAAGCGCCGTCTATGAAGAAGAGCCCGCCTACAGCGCTCACCCCGAGCAGGACGGGCAGCTCCCGGCGCACGATAGTCGAGGCGACCGCGATAGGCTTTATCACAGCCGTGAGGCCTAGGATAAGGCCGATGTTTACGATATTGGAGCCGACCGCGTTGCCTAAGGCTATGGCCGGCGAGCCGGCCGCGGCGGAGAGCGCGGACACCGTCAGCTCGGGCATCGACGTGCCGAAGCCGACGATCACCATGCCGATGAGCAGGGTCGGCAGGCCCAAGATCTTGGCCAAGGAAGCCGCCCCGTCCACGAAGAGCCCGGCGCTCCAGACCAAGGCGACGAGGCCGCCGAGCACGGCCGCGCCGAACAGCAGAAGTTCGTTCATATCGTAGCTTATAGTACTGCTTTTTTAACGTAGCGTCAGCGACTTAGGCCACGAATCGAATGCCTTACCATATGGGCGCCTCCCCGCGCCGGCGCGGGGGCCGGGCTTTCGCTTCAATTCCTCGGCCCGGGCCCCGGGCCTGCGGTATTTCCGCTCAATCCCTGGCGCGCTTGCAGCCGGCCGACCCGTCGCGTTATCATCGGCCGACTCGCGGAACGGGAGGAAGTAGCGACCATGGCCACGCTCAATGACATCGACCGGAAGCTCGGGAGCTTTCTCCTAGGCGCGCCCCTGCGGAGCCTCCCGGCCCTCGCGCCCGGGACGGCCCTGGCGGCGGCCTTGGCCTGGCTCAGCGTGATCGCCGCCGACTTCATAGGCCGCCGGATTTTGGGCTTCGAGAAATCCCCCGTATCCTCGGTCATGGTCGCCGTGATCTTGGGCATGATCATCGGTAACGCAGGCCTCAAGCTCGGCGCCTGCAAGCCGGGCCTGAGCTTCGCCGTCAAGAAGCTCCTACGGCTGGGCATCATGCTCCTAGGCTTCCGCTTGAGCGTCTGGGAGGCCTCGCGCTACGGGGCTGCCGGGCTACCGGTCATCCTGGCCTGCGTCGCCGGCGCCTTCGCCTTGAGTAGCCTCATGGCCAGGGCCTTAAAGCTGCCCGCCCGGCTGGGCACCCTCATCGCCGTGGGCACCTCCATCTGCGGCGTCTCGGCCATCGCGGCGGCCGGCCCGGCCATCGACGCCCGGGAGGAGGAAGTAGCCTACGCCGTGGCCGTGGTCACCGTCTTCGGCATCCTGGCCACCCTGGTTTACCCCTACCTGGCCTACGCCCTCTTCGGCCCGGACGCGGCCAGGGCGGGCGCCTTCCTGGGCACGGCGGTGCACGACACCTCGCAGGTCACCGGCGCGGCCCTCGCCTACGACCAGGCCTTCGGCGCCCAGGGCGCCCTGAACGTCGCCACCGTCACCAAGCTCGTGCGGAACCTCTTCATGGTCGCCGTCGTCCCCCTGGCCGCCTTCATGCACAACGGCCGCCGGCGAACCGAGGGCGACGCCGCGGCGCACGGTAAGAAGCCGAGCCTGGCCGCCATGGTGCCCCTCTTCATCCTGGGCTTCGTCCTCTCTTCGGCCCTGCGCTCCGTAGGCGACGCGGGCCTGGGCGCCGGCGACGGCGCGGCCTTCGGCCTCTGGGACGCCGCGGGCTGGCGCGCCGTCTACACGGCGGCCTCCGAACTAGGGCAAAACCTCATCGTCGTCGCCCTGGCCGCCGTCGGCCTCACGACGAGCTTCAAGACCCTCAAGGGCCTGGGCTACAAGCCCTTCCTCGCCGGCCTATCCGCCGCCTTGGCGGTCGGCGCTATCAGCGCAGGGATACTGCTCATGAGCGCTTAAAACCGCCGCCCAGCTTCCCTGGCGCCGCCCGAACATAGGCACTATACTTCTACCATCGGGGGTGCCTGGGTAATGCCTGAGTCGTCCCGCCCGTACCTAGACGAAGCGTTATTCGCCTCCGAGCCCGGCCCCTCCGGGGTCGTCTCCTTCCTATTCACCGACATAGAAGGCAGCACCTGCAAGTGGGAGGCCTGCGAGGACGATATGTCGCGCGACCTCGTGCTCCACGACCGCATCCTCCGGGAGCGTATCGAGGCGCGGCGCGGCTACGTGTTCAAGACCGTGGGCGACGCCTTCTGCGCGGCCTTCGCCTCGCCCTTCGACGCCGCGCTCGCCGCGGCGGAGATCCAGCGGGCGCTCGCCGCCGCGCCCTGGCTCACGCCCGGCGGCATCTCGGTGCGCATGGGGCTCCACGCCGGCGAGGCGGAGCGGCGCGACGCCGACTACTTCGGCCCCGTCCTGAACCGGGCCGCCCGCCTACAATCCCTGGCCTACGGGGCTCAGGTCATCGTGTCGCTGGCCTTCGCCGAACTCATCATGGATAGGATGCCGACTGGCCTCTCGCTCCAGCCGCTCGGCAGCTTCCACCTGAAGGACCTAGCCCGCCCCGAGGCCGTCTCGCAACTCAAGGGCCCGGGCCTGCGAGAGCGCTTCCCCGCCTTAAAATCGCTTGACGGCCAGCCGCATAACCTGCCACTGCAGCCCACGCCCTTCGTCGACAGGGACGCGGAGCTACGCGCCTTGGGCGACGCCCTCGTCCGGGGGGGAGAGCGCCTGGTCACGCTGATCGGCCCGGGGGGCATCGGCAAGACGAGGCTGGCTTTGCAGGCGGCCGCGGAGCTCCTTGAGAGCTTCGACGGCGGGGCCTGGTTCGTCGACCTCAGCGAATGCCGGGACGCCGACGCCGCCGGGAGAGCCGTCTGCCGCATCCTGGGCGTCAAGGACGACAAGGACGCCGATCCGTTCAAGGCCGTCGCCTCGCGCCTTGAGAAGGCGGGCCGGACCCTGCTCATCCTGGATAACATGGAGCAAGCCTTGTCCGCCGCCCCCGCCGTAGGCGCGCTCCTAGCCCGCCTCCCCAAACTCTCGATCATAGCCACGAGCCGCGCCGCCTTGGACCTACGCTGGGAGCGTAGCCTACCCCTGTCCCCGCTCGCCTTCCCCGAGCCCGGCGCCGGCGGCGACCTCGCCGCCCTCTGCCAATATCAAGCCGTACGGCTCTTCATAGAGCGCGGCAAGGCGGCGAACCCATCGTTCAAGGTGGGCGAGGACAACGCCCCGGCCATCGCGCAGATCTGCCGCGACCTAGACGGCATACCCCTGGCCATAGAGCTGGCGGCCGCGAGGGTCAAGGCCTTTACCCCCGACGAGATCCTTTCAAGGCTCCGCGAGAGCATAGACTTCCTCGACCCCCTGCGCTCCGACCTGCCGCCCCATCAACGCACGCTCAGGGCCGTCGCCCAATGGAGCTACCGCCTCTTGGGCAAGGCGGAGAAGGAGCTGTTCGCCGCCCTCGGCGCCTTCGCCCGCCGCTTCGACCTCGAGGCGGTCGAGCGCATCGCCTTAGCGGGCGTGAAGGAGGCTGAAGCCGCCAAGCGCAGGCGGGAGGCGGCCATCACCCTAGCCTCGCTCGTCGAGAAGAGCCTCGTCGTGCGCGAGGAAGGGGCGGGGCCGGCCCGCTATCGGCTCCTAGAGATGCTCAAGGCCTTCGCGCGCGAGACGCTCGAGCGCTCCGGCCGCGCCGAGGAGCTGTATCGCGGGCACGCGGCGCTCTACCGGGAGCGGGCCGCCTCCTGCATGCGGCGCCTGGCGATACTCGACGACGACTACCCGGAGATGGCGTTGGCCATGGACCGCCTGCTCGAACGCGCCCAAGCGGAAGAGGCCCTGGCTATGGCCTGTTCGCTTTGGCAATATTTCGACCTTCGGGGCGCCTATGCCGAGGGCATAGAGAGGATGAGCGCCGCCCTGCGCGCCGCCGGCGCGTCCGGGCCCCGCCGGGCGGAGGCGCTCTGCCGCATAGGCCTCCTTGAGCGTAGCCGCGGCCGCTACGAGGAAGCAGGCAAGCTCTTCGATGAGGCGCTCGCCCTATCGGAAGCCGCCGGCGCAGCTCCCGAGCGCTGCCGAGACCTCCTGGCCATAGGGTGGAATCGCTACTACCGAGGCGATCCTGCGGGCGCGGAGGCGCGCTTCCAAGAAGCCCTTGCCCTCGCCCGCGGCGCGGGCCTCAAGGCCGAGGCGGCCAGGGCCCAGCAGGGGCTCGGAAGCCTCGCGCTCGCGGCCGGCAAGCTAAGCGACGCCGGCGAGCTCCTAGGCGCGGCCTACGCGGCCTTCGAGGCGGAGGGAGAGGATCTGGCCGCCGCCCGCGCCGCAGGGAACCTGGCCATCCTAGCCGCCGTATCGGGCGACCGGCCCAAGGCCCGCGGGCTCTTCGAACGGACGCTTTCGCTCTTCCAAAAAATCGGTGACCGAGAATGTTCTATGTTAAGCATGAATAACCTCGCCTGCTTCGAGCTAGAGGAAGGCGAACCGGCCAAGGCGCTCGAGCTCTTCACGCGCGTCGAATTCGACGCCAAGGCGCTCACCATGACGCGGACGGGCGCGACCGCCCTCGCCGGCCAGGCGGACGCGCTCCTCGCCCTCGGCTCGCCCAAGGAGGCGTCCGAGGCGGCGGCGCGAGGCGCCTCGCTCGCGAAGGAGCGCGGCTTACCCGGGGAAGAAGCGCTCTGTCGGCGCGCGCTCGCCCAGGCTCTAGCCGCCATGGACCGGCGGGACGAGGCGCTCGCCCAAGCGCGCCGCGCCGCGGAGGTCTTAAGCACGGGCCTAGACGCGCAGGAGCTAGCCAAAGCCCGAACGATCGTCTCTGAGCTTCGCGGCTCCTAAGGGCCGCTCGATTCAAGAAGGGGGATCTCATGGTAGCTAAGAAAGTATTCTTTAAGCTCACGGCGGCGGCGCTCTTCTTGAGCCTCGCCTGCGGCGCCGTGGCGGCGCAGGGGCAAGGCCCGTTCTGGCTTGACGAGGGTTACGAGATCTGGTCGGTATCCAAGCCGGGAACGCCGATCGCCTACTTCGCCTACGACCGGGCGGCCGCGGCCGTTAGGAACGGCCTCGGACGTGAGGCCAAGATCGTCGTGGACTTTTCACTCAACCTAGGCGGCCAAGGCGAGCTGCCCGAGGCGCTCGCAAGGCGATACAAGGAATTAGGCGGCAGGGCGGACGCGAGCTGGCTACGCTTCGGCGTATACCTGCTCCAGGGGCGCGGAGCATATAAGGAACTCCAAGGGAGCTTAGAAAAGAGGCCCGCCTATATAGCCATAGAAGTCAAAGGCGGCGAGACGCCGCCGAAGGAAGCCGTTCAAATATGGTATCCGAGCGCGGGCATCTGGCAAAAGATGGAAGTCTCGCCGGGCGCTCCCGGCTACCCGAGCGGGCGCGAGCCGTTGCAGGCCATCGCCTACTACCTCGGCGCAAAGGACGGGATACGTTATCTGATTCTCCGCCTAGACGCCTGGCCTGAAGGCGACCCCTACATCATCTTACCGCCGGGATGGAGATGACGGATTCCCGCTAGCGGCGCGCGCAGTCGGAGACGCTTAACTTGCGCGGCGCCGCTCCCCGTGTCACACTGGCTGATATGGACCACGCGAACGAACGCGCCTGCCCCTTCTGCCGCGCCGACGCGGAGAGCGTATTCTACGAGGACGAGCTGGTGCTCGGGCTATGGGACGCCTTTCCGGTCTCGCCGGGGCATGCCCTCTTAGTCCCGCGCCGCCACGCGCCCACCTGGTTCGACGCCACGGAGGAGGAGCAGGCGGCGCTCCTCAAGGCTATAGCCAAGGCCAAGGAAGCTATAGAGCGCCGATACAGCCCCGACGGCTGGAACATCGGCGTCAACGTCGGCGCGGCCGGCGGCCAGAGCGTCTTCCACCTGCACGTCCACGTGATCCCCCGCTACGCGGGGGACGCCGCCAAGCCCCGGGGCGGGGTCAGGCACGTCGTCTCGGGCAAGGCGGACTATCCCCAGGCGGGCGGGGAGGAGGGCGCTAGTCGAGTATAAGACAATAAGGGCACGGGCTTTATAAATGCGTGAGTAATCCAGAAATCAATTATTATTAAAGAAAAACGATTAGAAAGAGAACATCATCCGGAAAAACAGTTACCAATTCGCGCGGCGAAGAGGACTTGCCCTCCAGTCGCGCAACTCCTGCGCGCTCCTTCCGGGCCGCCTACGCTCGCTTACGCGGCTCATCGCAGCATTTAAGGTAGTTCCTGATCGTACGGTCGGCGAAGCCTAGTCCTGCCGCGATCTGTAGTTGTGTCTCTCCCTGTTCTTGAAGGATCTTCGCCTTCAGCATACAGTGCGCCTTGGTCAAAGGCGTCTCCTGGCGGAAGGTTGTTTGGTAACTCTATCCTAGCGGGAACGCCCATGGCTTTTGCACCGAAAAGCGGAAAGCCTAGATCGCTGATGACATCGAGCGCTGCGACCGGGGCTAAGCCACGCGCCGGCGCGTCGCAAGCGGGAGCCTGCATCCGAGCGTACTCCATACCATGGAGGCCGCGCATGAAACGCTACAGCGACACCCGCTACGCCGAGCTTTTCTCCCACCCGATCTTCGTTCAAAGGCTCCTTGAACACTTCGTGCATGAAAATTTTGCCCACGAGCTTGATTTCTCTACTATGGCCTTGGTCAATAGCAAGTTCGTTACTGAAACCTACGCCAAACGCGAAAGCGACGTGATCTGGAAGCTGAGCTTCCGCGATCGAGAGCTCTATCTGTTCATCTTGATCGAGTTTCAAAGCACCGTCGACCGGCGTATGCCCCTACGGCTCTTTCGCTACATAGCCGAGCTCTACGAGCACCAAAGCCGCCTGCACAAGGGTGCTCGCTGCCCGGCGGTATTCCTTCATCGCGGAGAACCTGGAGCCGGAGGAGCTTGCGTTGAGCATTGAGCGCTTCTTTGATATAGTCAAAGTAGAGGACGCCGAGGCGGTGAACCTCATCAGCCGCTGGCTGAACGATTACCTGCGGCAAGTGGCAACCGAGCTAGCACCACGCGACGCCATCGACCTACGCAGCGAGGAGGACCGATCTATGTTGGCAGAGAACTTCAGAATCTGGCGCAAAAAGGTCTTCACCGAAGGTAGGCTCGAGGGCAGGCTCGAAGGTAAGCTTGAAGGCAAACGAGAATCAGACGCTAAAACCGCCCGCAAGCTCCTAGCCAGGGGTCAGAGCCCCGAGGCCGTCGCTGAGCTCTTTGAGCTGAGCGTAGAGGAACTCCGCAAGCTCGTCGAGGAGGCATAGGAAGCCGTACCCCAAAAAGGTGATGCCGCGACATCACTTCGAGGAGCGCACGTTCCCCGAGGGTAGTGTAAAGTTTTTTCTGTACATTGGTGGTGCCTGAAGAGGAGCTCGCGCCGGCGCGTCGCAAGCGGGAGCCTGCATCCGAGCGTACTCCATACCATGGA
>CALKWG010000015.1 GCA_938004315.1 uncultured Spirochaetaceae bacterium | reverse complement strand
GTTATGTGACGATTCATAACGACGAGCGCGGCTGTTCGCTTTGAAATGAGCGAAGCTCGTCACCCAGTATCCGAGCCCCGATACCCGATCGGGCCAGGGATCGAGCGGAAAGACCGGAGCCGGGCGGGCGCGGCCCGCCAGGCGAGGACTTGCAGCGAGAGCCCGACCCGGCCGCCTCGCGGCCGGGGGGCCTCCGAACGCTAGGGCTATTCCGCGCTAATAACCCGCCAAATTTCAGGATCTTCTTGGCCTAGGCGCCAGAAGCCGATCTTTTCGACGCCCTGTTTAGCGTAAACATCGGCGCGCAGGCGGGTGGAGAGGGCGTCGTCGTAATAGAGCACCAGGTTGACGGTCTCGCTGAAGCGGAAGTAGGGGATGCCTTCGGGGTTGCGCCCGGGTTCGGCGGCGTGCTCCTCCTTCTTCAGGCTCAGGCTCGAATGGCGGTAGGCGCCGGCGGGGCTCTTGTCGCCCCAGGCGCGGCCGTAGAAGGGCATGCCCATGATGAGCTTGGGCGCGCCGACGGCTTGGGCGGCCCAAGCGGCGACGCGGCCGGCCCAGCCTATGCCGGACACGGGGCCGGCGGGCCCGCCGCTCCAGTGCTCGTCGTAGCTCATGACGAAGACGCGGTCCGCTATGGCGGCGATCTTGGCGTAATCGTAGGCGTCGTCTATTTTGCGGGTGCGCGCCGGCACGCAGACGGACAGGATTCTCTTACCGATGGCTCTCTTGAGGAGGCTTAAGAACTCGAGGAAGGCCGGGCCGTCGCCGGGACGTAGGAGCTCGAAGTCTATATTGACGCCGTCGTAGGGCGCGGCGGCCGCGGCGATGTCGCGCACGAGTTTATCGCGCAGGGGGGAGGCTGGGGTGATGCCGAGGTGAAGCAGGGCCTGGTTGGGCACCCGGGCGACGACGAGGTGTTTGGGCGCTTTCTGGGCGGCTAGGCGCTTGACGGCAGGCGCGCCGTAGAGCTCGCCGGTGCTGGAGATGCGCGCCGAGAAGTAGGCGAGGTCGGTGATCGGCGCGTCCTCGGGCAGGAAGCGCTCCTCCCCGGTCATGAGGTAGGCCCAGACTTCCTTGAAGGCCAGGGGCGGCTCGGTACGCGGGTCGGGGCTCTCCTGGGCGAGGGCCGCCTGGATGGCGGTAGTCGCCGCCAGGGGCGCGGCGGGGTGGGCGTAGGCTGGCACTAGGGCGAAGGCCAGGGCCAGCGCTTCGGTCGTACGAGCTATCATGCGGATCATGGGGGCTCCTAGTATGAGTGTCGGCCGGCTACCGTTCGGCTTAAGCCGAGTTTTCGCCTCGCCCTCTACGGCGCTTCGGCGTATCATATGGGAGCGGAGGATTCCATGGATACGATCGAGGCCGAGCCGAGCGATGGGAAGGCGGCCGACGCGCCGCCCAAGGCGCGCATAGGCGAGGCCTTAGCGCTCCTACGCCGCTATCTTAGGCCCTATCGCGGCGGGAGCGCGGCCTTGGCCGGCGCGGTGCTAGCCGGCACGGGGCTCAAGTTGGCCAATCCATTAATACTGCGTTCCTTCATCGACCGCGCGGCGGAGGCCGCCTCGGGCGGCGAAGGCTTTTCAGGCGCCTCGCTCTATGGGCATGCGGGGCTGTATATCGCCTTGGCGCTGGCGGTGCAGATCCTAGCCGTGGCGGCGACCTGGCTCGGGCAGGACCTAGGCTGGCGCGCCACGAACGCCCTCCGCATCGACCTACTTCGTTCTGTCTTAGGTTTCGAGCTGGCCTGGCATAAGAACGAGCAGCCGGGCGCCTTGGTCGAGCGCATCGACAGCGACGCGAAGACGCTCATGAGCTTCTTCTCCGACTTCGGCATTCGTCTCATCGGTAGCGCCCTGCTCTTCGTCGGCGTCATCATAGCCCTGTTCTTCGAGGACGCGCGGGCGGGCGTCGCGATCGGCGTCTACGCGGCCTTGGCGAGCTACTTCCTCTTCAAGGTGGCCATGCTGGCCGTACCGCACTGGGCCGCCAACCGCGCGAGGAGCGCCGCCTTCTACGGCTACTTAGGCGAGCGCCTCGGCGGCCGGGAGGACTTAAAGGCCCTGGGGGCCTCCGGCTACGCCGGCGAACGCCTGAAGGCCTTTATCCGTTCCTGGTTCCCCCTTCGGCTTAGGGCCAATCTCCTAGGCTACTCGCTCTGGACGAGCTCCGAGCTGGCCGGGGGCTTGGGGACGGTGCTTTCGCTGGGCCTAGGCGCCCTGCTCTGGCGACGCGGCGAGATCAGCTTAGGCACGGTCTATCTCATCTATAGCTATGCGGAGCTCGTGCGCCAGCCCATGGAGCAGCTGCGCGGCCAGCTTGAGAACTTTCAGAAGGCCTTGGCCGGTTGCGCCCGCATCCTGGGGCTCCTCTCGCGAAAGCCGACCCTGGCCTTCGGCCAGGCGAGCCTGCCCGCCGGCGCGCTCGCGCTGAGATTCGAAGGGGTGAGCCTGTCCTACGGACCCGGCGCGCCGGCGATCCGGGATATGAGCTTCGAGCTGCCCGCCGGCGGGTCCTTGGGCGTGGTGGGGCGGACCGGCTGCGGCAAGACTACGCTCGGCCGCCTGGCATTACGGCTCTACGACGCCGACGCCGGGCGCGTCCTCCTGGCCGGCCGGCCCATAGCCGACTACGCCAAGGAAGAGCTCAGGCGCGGCCTGGCCGCGGTGACGCAGGACGTGGAGCTGGTCGCCGGAAGCCTGCGCGACAACGCGCGGCTCTGGGACCCCGGCATAGACGACGGGCGCATCCTGGCGGCCTTCGCCGCGCTCGGCCTGGAGCCCTGGCTATCCCGTTTCGAGGGGGGCTTGGACTACGAGCTGGGCTCGGGCGGCGCCGGGCTCTCGGCCGGCGAGGCGCAGCTCTTGGCGATGGTGCGCGTGTTCCTACGCGACCCCGGGCTCGTGGTGCTGGACGAGGCCTCGTCGCGCCTGGACCCGGCCACGGAGGCGCTCCTGGACGGGGCCGTCTCGGTACTGCTGGGCGGCCGGAGCGCCATTATAATCGCGCATCGGCTGTCGACCCTCGAACGGGTAGACGCGATCATGGTGATGGACGGGGGGCGCGCCGTGGAATACGGCCCGCGCGAAATGCTCGGCGCGGACCCCGGCGGCCGCTACGCCGCCCTCCTAGCCTCCGGCGGCTTCGTAAGCGAATCGGAAGGGGGCGCGGCATGAAGGCGGCCCGCGTCATCGGCAGGCTCATGGCCTATAAGCCGGGGCTCTACCTTATAAACGGCCTGCTCTGGATGGGCGTGCACGGCGCCTTCATCATCCCCGGACTCCTCGTGAAGCTCTTCTTCGACGCCTTGGAGGGCCGGATAAACGTCGGCCTCGGGGCGGCGGCGCTTCTTATAGGCGCCTTCACCCTTGGGCGCGTGGCCCATATCTACGTCTCGGCCGCGGCGGATATCCTGCACCGTTTCACCATGAGCGCCTTGGTGCGTACGAACGCCTTCGACGCCGTCATGGCCAAGCCGGGGGCGGAGTCCCTATCGGCCAGCCCCGCGGAGGCCTTGGACTACCTGCGCGACGACGCCGACCAGGTCGAAGATTCCATCAGCTGGACCCTGGACGTCATGGGCTCTATCGCCTTCACCTCGGTCGCGGTGATCACGCTCCTACGCATCGACGCGCGGGTGACGCTCCTGGCCTTCGCGCCCCTGGTCGCGGTGGTGGCGGTAGCCCAGGCCGCCGAGGCCAAGGTGACGCGCTACCGCGAGGCGGCGCGCGAGGCCTCCGAGCGGCTCTCAGGAGCTATGGGCGACGCGTTCGGCTGCGTGCAGGCCATACAGGTGGCCGGCGCCGAGGCCCACGCCCTGGCTCGGCTGTCCGAGCTCGGCGAGCTGCGCCGCGAGGCGGCGCTGCGCGACGGGGTCTTCAACCAGGTGCTCGATTCGGTCTATCACAACACGGTGGGCATAGGGACGGGCGTCATCCTCCTCGTACTGGCCGGGCGCGTGGCCCAGAACGGCTTTAGCCTGGGCGATTTCTCGCTCTTCATCTTCTGCCTGGCCTTCGTGAGCGACTACACCTGCTTCTGGGGCAGCTTCATGGCCCATTTCGACCAGACCCGCGTGGCGCTCAGGCGCTTAAGCCGGCTCGTAGGCGACGAGTCGGGGATGATCTTGGCGACGAAGCGGCCCTTGGGCATCAGCCTAGGCGCGGCGCTAAGCCGGCTCTTTAAGCGGGGGCCCGAGGGGAGCGGGCCGGCGGGTCCGGAGCGGCGGCCCGGCCCTGGGATCGGCGCCTCCGCCGCGGCCGAGTCCGACGGAAGGCGCGTAACGGCCGAGGCCGAGCCGTTTAGGAGCCTCTCCGTCCGGGGCCTCCGCTACGTCTATGAAGGCGGGCGTGGCATCCTAGGCGCGGACTTCGACTTAGGTCCAGGCGAGCTCGTGGTCATCACCGGGCGCATCGGGAGCGGGAAGACCACCTTGCTCCGCGCCTTGCAAGGGCTGCTCCCGGCGAGCGGAGAGATCCTTTGGAACGGCCGCCGCGTAGCCGATCCGGCCGCCTTCTTTACCCCGCCGCGGAGCGCGTACACGCCTCATGTGCCCGCATTGTACAGCGATAGCCTGGCTGAGAACCTGCGCCTGGGCCTGGACGCCGACGACGACGAGCTCCTGGAGGCGCTCAAGGCCGCGGCCATGGAGCGCGATCTTGATGCGCTTGAGAATGGCTTGGAGACGAAGGTAGGCCCGCGCGGCGTTAAGCTCTCGGGCGGCCAGGCGCAGCGCGCCGCGGCGGCGCGGATGTTCCTAAGGCGGCCCGAGCTCTATATCATCGACGATATGTCGAGCGCCTTAGACGCCGGCACGGAGGAGGAGCTCTGGCGGCGCTTCGAGTCCCGACGCCGCGGGCCGGGGGCCCCGGGCGGCGCCGCCTGCGAAGCCGGCGCCGCGTGCCTGGCGGTATCGCACCGCCGGGCGACCCTGGCCTTGGCCGACCGCGTGATCGTGCTGGCCGAGGGCCGTATAGAGGATCAGGGCCCGCTCGACGAGGTCCTTCGACGCTCGGCGGAGCTTAAGCGGCTGTGGGGCGGCCCGCGCGAGGGATAGCGCCGAGGGCGAAGCTCGATTAGCCTCGCGCGAGGGATAGAGCGGAAATCCCCGCGGGCGCCGGTTCGAGGCGCGGCGCGGGGCTCCGAAGGAGACCCGCGCGGGTTCCCCGCCCGCGCGCCCGCGGGATTGCAGCGATAGCCCGGTCCCGCCCGGCGACGGGCGGGACGCGCCCGAAGGATCGCGCGGCTGAGCGGCCTTACGAGCCGGCCTTCTCGCGCTTCTTCTTCACGTCCTCGGCCTTGCGGGCGATGCGGTTCCAAAGGCTCGCCATGCCCATGGCTTTCTTTACCGCGGAGAGGGTGGCGCGGGCCTCCTCGCGCATGCGGAGGGTACCGTCGTAGACCACCTCGTCGGCCAGGCCCGGCTGGGCCTCGTACTTGGCGCGGCGCTCGCGTATCGGGTCTAAGAAGGCGTTTAAGGCGCGGGCTAATTTTTCCTTCACTTCCACGTCGCCGACCTTGCCGGCGCGATAGCGGGCCTTTAAGTCCTCGACCTCCGCCTTGTCCGGGTTGAAGGCGTCGTGGTACTGGAAGACGGGGTTGCCCTCCACGGTGCCCGGGACGTCGGCGCTGACGCGCTTGGGGTCGGTGTACATGGACATGACGCGCTTCTGCACGGTCTTCTCGTCGTCGGATAAGAAGATAGCGTTGTTAAGGCTTTTTGACATCTTGGCGTTGCCGTCGGTGCCCACCAGGGAGCCGAAGTCGGAGACCATGACCTCGGGCACCGGCAGGGTCTCGCCGTAGAGGTAGTTGAAGCGGCGGGCCAGCTCCCGGGTGATCTCCACGTGCGCCACGTTGTCCTTGCCCACGGGCACGAGGTGGGCCCGCGGCAGGAGTATGTCGGCGGCCTGCAGGACGGGGTAGGCCAGGAGCCCCAGGGGCATCTCCTCGATGCCGGCGCCCTGGGCCATCTCCTTCAAGCTCGGGATGCGCGACAGGCGCGGGACGGTGACCAGGTTTTGGAAGAAGAGCGAGAGCTCGACGACCTCGGGCACGGCGGACTGCAGGTAGATGACCGAGCGCGCCGGATCGATGCCGCAGGCCAGGTAGTCCAGGACCGCGGAGCGGACGTTGTCGGCCAGGCCCTCGATGTTCTCTTTCTCCGGCTTGGTGGTCAGGGTATGCAGGTCGGCGATGATGAAGAAGCACTCGTATTCGTCCTGCAGCCTGACGCGGTTGGCCAGGGAGCCCACGTAGTGGCCCAGGTGAAGCTTGCCGGTGGGGCGGTCGCCGGTGAGTATGCGTTTGCGTTCCATAATACGCTCTCCGAAAAAAAATATAGGCTTTGGGGTCGCGGCGGCGCTTGCGGGCCCGGCCGCTGTATCTATCGGGGGTGGTTTTTCAGGCGGGTCGCCTCGCGGGGTCCCGTACGGCCCCGTCGCGCCGTTCCTCCCCGCCCGACGGGCCGGGAGAAGGGGCGCGCACGAACCCGCCTAGCGCCAGGACCAGCGGCCCTTGGGCTCGGGATGGGGGGGGAAGGCTCCGGATCGGCGGCGCGGCCCGCGGTCGGCGCGCTGGTCTATAGCGTTCATACTACGAATAGTATCGGATAGTCGGCGGCGCGGCAAGCCCATGTATTGCCTTAAGGCGCAGGGCTCCCGTACTATGCCTCAGCGCGGAACTCCGCGCCGCAGGAGGACGCATCGATGGATAGGCAAAGGGCGAGCGCCTTCGCCCCGGCTACGGTCGCCAATGTGGCGGTGGGCTTCGACGTGCTGGGCTTTCCCATGGCCGGCGCGGGCGACCTCGTCGGCCTTGAACGGCTCGAGCCGCGGGCGGGCCAGAGCCCGGGGGTCGTCATCGAGTCCATCGAAGGGCCTGACGGCTCTAGCCTGGAACTGCCGAAAGAAGCGGGACGCAACACCGCCGGCAGGGTGCTCGAGGCGCTCATCCGCGACCTAGGCTTGCCCTTCGGCTTCTCGCTCCGGCTCAGGAAGGGCATACCGCTATCGAGCGGCATGGGCGGCTCGGCGGCCAGCGCCGTGGCGGCCCTGACGGCGGCGAACGCGCTCTTAGGCGAGCCCTTGCCGCTCGAGCGCATCCTGTCCTTCGCGCTCCTGGGAGAGGAGCTGGCCAGCGGCTCGGCCCACGGCGATAACGCCGCGCCATGCATCTACGGCGGCATCACGATACTGCGTTCCTGCGACCCCGCCGACGTCGTGCGCATGCCGGTCCCCGCCGGGCTCTCGGTCGCCTTGGCCCACCCCCACATGCGCCTGGACACGCGCACGAGCCGGGCGGCCCTGCCCGCCGAGTTCCCCCTCAAGGATTTCGTCGCGCAATCGGCCAACCTAGCCTCCTTCGTCGCCGCTTGTTACACGGCCGACTACGGCCTCATGTCCCGATCCCTGAATGATCTCCTCATCGAACCTCGACGGGCTGGGCTCATACCCGCCTTCGGCGCGGTCAAGCGGGCGGCGCTGCGCGAGGGGGCGCTCGGCTGCTCCATCTCAGGCTCGGGGCCGTCGGTCTTCGCCCTCTGCGAAGGCGAGGCGGCCGCCGCCCGAGTAGGCCGTGCCATGGCCGCGGCCTGGCGCGCCGCCGGCATGGAGGTCGACCTCTGGACCGGCCCGGTCTCCGCCGGCGGCGCGGAGCTCGTCGACGACGAGTCCTGGTCGCTTACGCTCGACGCGGCCTCCGGCGGTTCAGCCCAGGCCGCGAAGGAGGCGCTATGATCCGCTTCATAAGCACGCGGGGCGGCTGCTCGGCGGTCGGCGCTTCGGCGGCCCTGCTTTCAGGCCTGGCGCCCGACGGCGGCCTCTATGTCCCCGAAAGGCTGCCGGCGCTCGAGCTCGCGGCGCTCGACCCCGGGCTCTCCTTCCCGCGCCGGGCCGCGCTGGCCTTGGCGCCTTTCTTTATGGGCGATCCGCTCGAGGGCGAGATCGGGCGGCTCTGCGACGAGGCTTTCGACTTCCCGCTGCCTTTGGCCGCCCCCGACGGCGAGCGCGAGCCCCTGCGGGTCTTGGAGTTGTTTCACGGCCCGACGGCGGCTTTCAAGGATTTCGGCGCCCGCTTCCTGGCGCGCGCCATGGAGCGCCTGGAGCGCCGGGCGGCCGATCCGCACGCCGACCCGCTCGCCGACCCGGCGGCCGCTTCGGCGGCATCGTCCAGATCGGAAGAGCACACGTCTGAACTCCAGTCACCGAATACGAT
>CALKWG010000014.1 GCA_938004315.1 uncultured Spirochaetaceae bacterium | reverse complement strand
GGGCCGAGTCGGGGATGAGCATCTTCACGCGCTTCTTGTCCCCGCGGGCGACGTGGTAATTATGGATCATGAGCACGCCCGCCAACTCGCCCTGGGCGCCGGCGGCCGGCTGCAGGCTGACGCCGGCGAAGCCGCCGGTGGCCTTGAGGCCCTCCTGCAGTCGCCACATGAGCTCCAAGGCGCCTTGGCTGAACTCGTCCCCGACCAGGGGATGGCAGTTGGACCAGTTGGGGTTCAGGGCCGCCCGGTCGTTGGCCTTGGGGTTGTACTTCATCGTGCAGGAGCCTAGCGGGTAGTACTGCGTGTCGATGGAGAAGTTCTTCTGCGACAGCCGGGTGAAGTGGCGCACCACCGTGAGCTCGTCCAGCTCCGGCAGGGCCAGCTCGTCGCGCATAAGGCCGGCGGGCACGGGGGTCTCGGGCACGTCGGAGGCCGGCAGAGCCACGCCGACGCGGCCGGGGCGCGACAACTCGTAGGCTAAGGATTCCGGTACCAGGTTCATCGGGTCACCTCCGCCAGGGACGAGGCCAGAAGCTCGATCTGGGCCTTGGTGTTCATCTCGGTCACGCAGACGAGGAGCTCGTGCGTGCGCGCCGGGTAGTAGCGCGAGAGCGGGAGGCCGGCCACGACGCAGCGCCTTGCCAGCTTCTCGGCGATCTCCTCGGCGGGGATCGGGGTCTTTACGACGAATTCCTTAAAGAAGGTCCCGGGGGCCACGGCGAAGCCGGGGAGCTTACCGAGCACGGAGGCGGCGTAGTGGGCCTTGTGCCAGCATAGTTTGGCCACGGCTTTGAGGCCGTGCTTACCGAGCGCCTCCAGGTAGATCGTCGCCATGAGCATCACCAGTCCTTGGTTGGAGCAGATGTTGGACACGGCCTTCTCGCGGCGTATGTGCTGCTCGCGCGCGGAGAGGGTCAGGACGAAGCCGCGCCGGCCCTCGTGGTCGGCGGCCTGGCCCACGATGCGGCCGGGCATCTTGCGCACGAACTTCTGGGTCGCGCCCATCATGCCCAGGAAGGGTCCGCCGTAGTTCATGGCGTTGCCCAGGGCCTGACCCTCAGCGGTGACGAGGTCGGCGCCGAGCTCGCCGGGGCTCTTCATGAGCCCGAGCATGATCGGGTCGGTATGGACGATGAAAAGCGCGCCGGCGGCATGGACGGCGTCGGCGACGCCGCCTAAGTCAGCGACGCGGCCTTCGAAGTCGGGGTAGGCGGCTACGAAGCAGGCTACCGAGGCGTCGGCCTTGGCCGCCGCGGCCTTAGCTTCGCCCGACCACTCCTCGAAGCTCACGTCGAAGGCGGTAAAGTAGGTCTTAAGGACGTCCTTATACTCGGGGTGCAGGGCCGCGGGGATCATGACGCGCTTCTTGGCGCCGCCCGCGTTGTTGTAGGCCATGAGCACGGCCTCGGCCAGGGCGGTGGCGCCGTCGTAGTGGGAGGCGTTCACCGTGTCCACGCCGAAGAGCGCGGCGGCCATGGACTGGTACTCGAAGATGGCCTGCAGGGTGCCCTGTGAGACCTCGGGCTGGTAGGGAGTATAGGCGGAGAGGAACTCGCCGCGGGTAGCCAGGGCCGGCACCAGGGCGGGGATGAAGTGGTTATAGGCTCCCGCGCCCATGAACCAGGCGCAGGCGTTGGCGGCCACGTTCTTGGCGGCCATGGCCTCGACTTCGCGCAGGACCTCGAGCTCGGAGATGCCGTTGGGCAGGCCTAGGTCGGGATAGCGCTTGGCGGCCGGCACGTCCTGGAAGAGCTCCTCCGCGGACTTGACGCCTATGGCCGCCAGCATGGCGGCGCGGTCGGCGTCGCTGTTGGCGATGAAGGGCACGGCTTACTCCTTGGCCGCCTGGGCCTCGTAGGCGGCGGAATCGAGGAGCTGGTCCCACTCGGCGGGATTCGACGGCGTATACTTGATCATCCAGCCGCCTGCGTAGGGCTCGCGGTTCACGAGGGCGGGATCGGCGGACAGGGCGTCGTTCACGGCGGTGATCGTGCCGCTCATGGGCATGTACATATCGCTGGCGGCCTTGACCGACTCGACGACGCCGAAGGTCTCGCCCTTCTTGAGCGCCTTGCCCACGGCGGGAAGCTCGACATAGACGATGTCGCCCAAGGCGTGCTGGGCGTGGTCGGAGATGCCGGTGACGAGCTCGGCGCCGTCTTTGCGGGCCCATTCGTGGGATACGTTGTAGCGGGCGTTCTTGTCGATATTCATGGGGTCCTCCTTGGGGAATTCTCTCTCGGGCTTCAAGCTTAACGGCGATACGCCGGTACGTACAAGGGTCGCTTGATCGTCATGGCGTCCAAGGCCTTGCCCCGGACCACGATCTTAACGGCCAATCCGCTCTTGCCGAAGGCGGGATCGACCAGGGCGTTGGCGGCGAACTTCTTGGCCGTGGGGCAGTACATGCCCGCCACGACGACGCCGATCCTGGCGCCCTCGGGCGACTGCAGCTCGTAGCCCTCGCGGGGCACGCCGCCGGCCGGAAGCTCGACGCCGACGAGCTTTCTCGAGACGCCGTCCTCCTGCAGCTTAAGGAGGGCTGCCTTACCCACGAAGTCCTTCTCAAAGTCGCAGGCCCACTTGAAGCCCGACTCCAGGGGGTAGATGTCCTGGCTGATCTCATGTCCGTGCAGCGGCATGCCGGCTTCGAAACGCAGGCTGTCGCGGGCCGCAAGGCCTATGGCCTTGGTCTCTATGCCGCGCCTCTCGCCCTCGGCCAGGAGCCCGGTCCAGAGCTTCACGGCGTCCTCGGCCGGGAAGAAGAGCTCCACGCCGTCCTCGCCGGTATAACCGGTGCGGCCCACGAGGCAGGGCACGCCCAGCACCTTGGCGCGGCCGGAGCTGAAGCGCGGGTAGTCGGAAATCTTGGCGTCGGCGACCAGGTCCATGAGCTCGATGGCGCGCGGGCCCTGGACGGCGATCATATAGGTTTCGTCGGAGTGGTCGACGATGCTCACGCCTTCGTCGTTATGGGCGTTGAACCAGGCCAGGTCCTCAAGGCGGTTGGAAGCGTTGACGACGATCCACCAGGAACCGGGGATCTTGTAGATGAAGAGGTCGTCGATCACCGTGCCGCGATCGTTTAGCAACAGCGAATAGCGGGCGTCGCCATCCTTCATGTCGTCGATCTTGGCCGTCGCCATGCGCGCGACGAAGGCGTCGGCCTTGGGGCCCTTCACCTCGATCTGTCCCATATGGTCTATATCGAAAAGACCCACCGAACGGCGGGTCACCAGGTGCTCCTCGACGGCGCCGAGGGGATAGGTTATGGGCATTTCATAGCCGGCGAAGGGCGCCATCTTGGCCCCCGCGGCGACGTGCCAGTCATATAATCGGGTACGGTTCAAGGCAGTATCCTCCTTACGATCGCTGATTGTACTGTCAAACCAAAGCCACGGCAAGTGAGCTATTTTGGATATTTGAAACGGCGTTTTAATTATCGAATCGGCCGGCGCGGCCGGCCTTCAGGTCGCCCCGTCGCTTCTTGCCCGAAAGCCGCCGCTCTTTTGACGCCCGGGTCGGCGAGGTCGGCACGCGTCGCTTAGGAATCTTCGCGGCCTTCATGATCAGGTCGACCAGGCGCGCGACGGCGGCCGCCTCGTTCGCCCCGCGGCTGCGCTCCTCGTCCACGGCCACATAGAGCCTACCCTCGCCGTCAAGGCGGCCGGCCAGGCGCTCGCGCGCGCGTTCGAGCTCGGCCGCCGACAGCCCCGCCACGCGCTCGAGCTCGATGCGGGCGCGGACCTTGGTCTCTACCTTGTTGACGTTTTGGCCGCCGGGGCCGGAGGAGCGCGCGTACGACAGTTCGGCGGCGGCCTCGACCGAGCTCCGAATCAGCTCGGGCCGCATCCTAGAACGAACTCCGCGACAGCGGCCGGCCTATATAAACGCCCTCGCCGCCCAGGAACTCGCGTCGCTCGCCGTCTATCAGGAACTGCACGTCCTTGACGGTGGAGAAGCTCGTCGCCGTGTACACGATTTGCTTGAGCTGACCGGCGTAGCCCTCTATGCCGTAACGATTGATCATGAAGGCTTCGTTAAAGTCGAGGTACGCCGTCGAACCGCGCACCTGGGCAGACAGAAGCCGCGTGCCGCTCGGGATGAGGGTGATCAGGTTCCGTCCCAGCTCGTCGGCGCTCGGGCCCCTGAGCAGGGCGCCCAAGGCGTCGGTCAGGGGGCTGTCGCTCGCGTCGATGGTGCGCTTCACCTCTTGGCGGCTGATCGTCCCGTCGCCGTCGACGCGGACGAAATATAGCGAGACTATCCTCGTGCGCGCCATGGCCTCGACCGGGGCAGTCGTGGCTGGGGGCGTCTGCGCAGGCGGGCTCTGCGTCTGCCCGGGGCCGGGAGCGACCGGCGTGGGCTGCGGCGCGGTACCGGCCGGCTGGCGTTCGCCTGATGGGCTCGCCGCGCCGGGCGCGGGGTTCGCCGATCCGGCCGGAGCGCCGCCGGGCGCAACCGGCGTCTCCGCAGCGGGCGCGGCGCTACCGTCGCCGCCGCGTCCGGGAGCCGTCCTCGCAGGCTCGTCCAGGCTCTCTATCGCCTCGGAGAAGCGCGTCGCGCGCAGAGTGTCCTGGATGCGGTCCCAGTTCAGGACGAAGAGGAGCAAAGTCGCCAGGAGCAGGACCAGCCACACCAGGCAACCGATGCCCGGTTTGCCGCCGGCCGACGAGCTCCCGCCGCGGGATGAAGGACGAGAAGCGCTGCTTCGCTTTGCCATACGCGCCATAGTAGCCGCCCGCCGTCGGCCGGTCAATCGTCAGAAGGCTACGCCTTCAGCCGTCGTCAAGTCGCTGCGCTCCTTGACGGTCAGAGCGCTTCGAGCTCCGAAAGCTGCTCGGCCGCCAGGCGGTCGTCGGGATCCAAGGCCAGCACCGTCCTGAAGAAGCCGGCGGCCTCGTCCAAGCGACCCTGCCTGCGGGCCACTACGCCCAAGTTGGAGACGATCTTCAGGTTATCGGGCTCCTTGCGGAGCGCGAGCTCCAAGCGGCCGCGGCTCTCCTTGAGGAGCCCCAACTCCATCTCGCAGATCGCCAGCTCGTTCAAGAGGTCCACCTCGTCGGCGCCCAGGCCTAAGGCCTTTAAGAACGCCTCGCGCGCGCCTGACCAATCGCCCAGGCGGCGCTTGGCCCAGCCGGCCAGGAACCAGCCGTTCCAAACCTCGGGGTTCGCCCTGATGAAGGCTTCGGCCTTCTCGACGCCCTCGGCCTCGCGGCCCATGCGTATAAAATCGTAGGCTTCTTTGAACAGAGCGTCGGCGTTCCCGCGGGCGCCGAGCTTAGCCGCGATCTCCGAAGCCTTACGCGTCCGCTCCTCGTCCTCGCCTAAGCCGGCGTAGAACTCGAAGAGCTCGCGGGCGCGCTCGTAGTTCCTCGTCTTCAGGTAGAAGTACGCGGCGTTATAGTAGCCGTCGGCGAAGGGCGGATCCATGGCCAGGAGCCTCTTGTAGCCGGCGTGGGCCTTGGCGCGGACCGCGTCGGCCAGCTCCTCCTTGCCCAGCTTATCTAAGGAGTCGGCGCGCTCCTCGAAGAGCAAGGCCAGGTTCATCACCGGCTCGGGCCGGTCGGGCTTCAAGCCCGCCAAGGCCTTGAAGATCTCCTCCGCCAGCTCCAGGTCGCCGTTCCTAGCCTTCATGGCGCCGGTCTGGGCCAGCTCGTCGTAGATATCCGGCTTCACCGCCAGGGCGAAGCGGCGGTAATAATCGGCGTGGGCGTTATCCGGCTCGTAGGCTAGGAGCCGGAGCATGCCGGCCACGATCATCTCCCAGCCCAGGCCCGAGAGGTCGCGCTCGCCGCCGGCCAGCTCCACGGGTATGGGAATCTCGGGGTCGACTGTGAAGTCGCCGAAGCTCCGGGCCATGGCCGGCGGGATGCGGATAAAGCCTACCGAGCTCGGCAGGCGAGCTTCGTCGTCATGGGACATAGTCATCCTCCGTTAATAAGGGAGGTCGGCCGAAAGCCGGCCCGCCGGAGCCTAGGCTGAGTCGCCGCCGGGCGCCTTCGCCGCGTCGGGCCGGCCGTCCTCGGCCGGCTTGCGCACGGCCTGGCCTATGAAATCGTTCAGGTGCATCTTATACGACATGGGCACCGCCCCCTCGTCGTAGTGTATGGCCACGGCGGCCAAATCCTTGCGACCCTCGACGTCCTCGAAGCGCACCACCGTGCCCGGAATCTCGATCGTCTCGCGCGGCTCCTCAAGGTCGACCCGCAGCTTACAGGGCTTGTTCACGAGGAATTTCGCCAAGCCGACGATGATGATCTTGGCGCCGGAGAACGAGATATCGCGCAGGATGCATTTGCGGGGCACGCCCTCGATGATGACCAGGGTCTCCTTACGGGCGAGCCCTATCTTCCTCATGGCGTCCGGCGTCAGGGCGACCCGTTCTTCGCGGCGGCGCGTCGAATTCACGTTCGCCTCGAGCATGCGCCCCAGGATCTCCACGAAATCGTCGGGAGGCCGCTGGGTATACTGTATATTGACGAATTGTAGCGTGCCGTTGGACTGGGCGTAAGGCGCGAAACCAGTCGCGCGGCCGGAGACGAAGAAGGCTATGGGGTCTTCTTTCTCCGATTGCTTGAAGGAGAAACGCAGGCTCACGAGGCCGTTCGCCCGCTTGATGCGCTCCGAAAGGGCCTGCTTCGTCGTCACCAGGATCTTGGCGCCCTCGAAGGAGCTCGAGTACACCACGCAGGGCCACTGCTCGCCTATGCACTTGACGAAGACGTTTTGAGACTGCAGGCCCGTCGCCTTGATGACCTCCTTGGTGAAGGTCACGTCGATGGCTTTGAATGCCTCGTAGTATTTTGTGATCTGCTGGCTGGTGGCGATGGACATAACGCTATCGGGATAATATGCTATCCGGGGTCTTTGGTCAATGAAAGCGGCGCGCCTTTATCGGGCCCGCCTTCGATCAGAGCCGCCCCGCGATCATCACGAGCTACGGAGCCCCTATGCATGCGGCGTACCTGATAGAAAACCCCCTCATGGACTACATCATGCATGAGGACCAGGCCTTCCTGGAGCGCTTCAACGCCCGGCCGGGCACCATGCAGCTCGTGGATTACGATACCTTCTCGGCCATCGTCGCCGCCGCCTCGTCGTATAGCGTCTACCCCGGCGGCTCGGGGGCCAACACCGCCCGCGCCCTGGCCATGCTTTCCGCCGGCGAAAGCGAGCTCGGGCGGCCGTGCTACTCCGGCGGCATAGGCAGCGACGAGGCCGGCCGACGCTTTATGCTCATCATGAACGAGCTGGGCATCGACACGGCCATGGCCGTGAAGCCCCTGCCCACCGGCGTCTCGGCCATCGTCGTCACGCCCGACCACGAGCGCACCATGTTCACCTACCTGGGCGCCTGCCAAGACTACGCCCCGGCCGACGTGTCGGAGACCTTCCTGGCCGACAGCCGCTACCTCTACACCACCGGCTACCTCTGGGATACCGAGCCGCAGAAGCGGGCCCTATTCCACATGGTCGAGCGGGCCAACGCCCTTTCCGTGCCGGTCCTCTTCGACCTGGCCGACCCCTTCGTCGTCGATCGCTACCATGCGGAGCTCAAAGCGTGGGTGAAGGGCCGCGTCCAGGTCCTCTTCGCCAACCGCGAGGAGCTGTCGCGCATCACCGGCGCCTACGGCACCGACATAGAGATCATGCGCGCCGCCTCCGCGCTCGCTCCCACCGTCGTCATGAAAATCGGCCGCGGAGGCTGCCTGGCCCAATCGGGCGGCAAGCTCATCCACGCCCCCGGCGAGTCGGTCGCCGCCGTCGACACCACCGGCGCCGGCGACTCCTTCGCCGCCGGCTTCCTCTACGGCCTCTTGAAGGGCCGCAGCCTCATGGACTGCGCTAAGCTGGGCAACCGCATCGCCTCGCGCGTCGTCGCCGTAGACGGCTGCCGCTACGAGTGCATCGACCGCGACGAGGTCTTGGCCGTGCTCCGCTAGGGGCTCGCCGCCGATCGACCCGGCCGCCCCCCCGCCCGGACGCCTCGGCGCCCCGCTCGGCCCGCGCCAAACGTTAAACTTTGCAAGAATCCGCCTGCCGACCGCCCCGTTCTCAAGCCAGGCATAATTGACAAAAGCCGGCCCTATACCTATTGTTCAAGGTATTCCCGGACAGCGGGTCCGGGCAGCTTGGGCCCTCCACAGAGGTAGGTGCAATGAAGGAAGAGTACCAGTTTCCGCTCGAAGACTACATGAGCCGCGAGCGCTTCGAACGGATCAAAGAGTTCGCCAAGGACAAGGAAACCCCTTGCCTCATCCTCGACCTCGACGTCGTCAGGCAGAAGTACGAGGAGCTCCGCAAGAACGTCCCTTACGGCAAGGTGTACTACGCGGTCAAGGCGAACCCGCATGACGAGGTCGTCTCCCTCCTCCGCGATCTCGGCTCGTGCTTCGACGTAGCCACCCGCTACGAGCTGGACCAGCTTTTGCGCCTCGGCGTCAGCCCCGACCGCATGAGCTTCGGCAATACCATTAAAAAAGAGAAGGACATCGCCTACTTCTACGAGAAGGGCGTACGCCTCTACGCGACCGACAGCTTCGAAGACGTTGACAAGCTCGCGCGCGCCGCGCCCAAGTCCAAGGTCTTCTTCCGCATCCTCACCGAGGGCCTGGGCGCCGACTGGCCCCTGTCCCGCAAGTTCGGCAGCCATCCGGAGATGACCCGCAACCTCATCCTCCACGCGCGCGACCTGGGCCTCGAACCCTACGGCATCTCCTTCCACGTCGGCAGCCAGCAGCGCGACATCG
>CALKWG010000013.1 GCA_938004315.1 uncultured Spirochaetaceae bacterium | reverse complement strand
GCGGCGGCGGCGCCCTGGCAGGCGGCGGCGGCGCACCACGACACGTACGCGGCTAAATCGGGAGCCGACGAGCCGATATCGCGCTTGACCTTAGAATCCGCGATGGATACGACGAATAGCACGAGCGGTACGCGACGGTCGAACGCGAATCCCGGCGGCCAATAGATATCGACGCGCTTCTTCTCGTCGTATAGGAAGGTCGCGACCCGGGCATCGGCCGACGCTGCCGGCGCGCCGATCAAGGACCCCACGATTTGATTCGCGGCCGCGAGACGCTCGCCCGCGGCCGCCGTCTCAGGCGGCGGCGTGGCGCGAGCGCAGGACCAGGAAACGAAGGCTAAGGCGAAGGCGAAGGCGAATGCTAGAACGGACGCGGCTAGAACGGAAACTTTTTCTCTCATACGCGACTCCTACGCCGGTGATAGCGAGGACCCCGTAGTATTACCTGCTGCTTCCCCGTTACAGAGCCCGCAACGCGGACGACGAAGTATCGACCCGCGCATGCCGGGCCGTCAAGAATAAATTAATTAATACTAACTATGTCATAATTTCGAGACTTGAGGCGCGAAGCGGCCCGTTCCGGCCGCCTCGCCCCGGCCGCCGCGACGCATTTCTGCCGATAGTAACTTGACCGATCGCCCAGGGCCGTGCTAGTTTCGAGGAATGAAACGCTCGGCGCGGAGCCAGGCATGCGCATAAGCCTCGTCCAGTTCGCCCCGGCCTGGGAAGACCGGGCGGCCAGCCGCTCCAAGCTCGACGAGCTCTTGAAGCGAGATTCGGCCGCCGACTGGATCGCGCTCCCGGAGATGGCCCTTTCGGGCTTCACCATGAACCGCGCCGCGGCCGCCTGGGAGCGCGCCGATTTCGACTTCTTTTCGGAGCTAGCCCGCGAGCGGGCCGCCTGGGTAACCGTAGGCGGCGTCGAAGGCGCGTACAACACCGCCTTCGCCTTCGATCCCGACGGCGCCGTCGCCTGCCGGTACCGCAAGCGCCATCTGTTCAGCTTCGCCGCCGAGCAGGGCGCCTACGAGCCCGGCGAGCCGCGCGCCGCCAACCCGGGGCGCTACGACCTGGGAGGCCTCCGCGTCGCCCAGGCCGTCTGCTACGACCTACGCTTCGCCTATGAATTCTGGGACGCGGCCCCCTCGGTAGAGGCCTACTGCGTCATAGCCGCCTGGGGCGCGGCGCGGGCCGAGCAATGGTCCGCCCTCCTCAAGGCGCGCGCCGTCGAGAACCAAGCCTTCGTGATCGGCGTCAACCGCGTCGGCGACGAGCCTTCCGGCAACTACGCAGGCGGCTCGGCTATCTACGGCCCCCGCGGCGAGCCGCTGCTAGACTGCGGCGCTGACGAAGGCGTCTATTCGGCCGATATCGACCCGCAGGAGGTCGCCGCCTGGCGCGCGGCCTTCCCCGCCCTCAAGGACAGGCGGCCGTGACCCGCCTCCGCCGCCCCGCCCACCTCCGAAAATTCGTCTCCCTCATTATCGTCCTCCTCCTTCGTCTTAGCTCCTTCGGCGTCCGGCCGGTCGAAGCGAGCGCGGTCTAGACCCTTAAGGCCGGGTAGCGCGGCGTGCCGCCGCGCCAGGCCTTAAGGCGCCTTGAGGCGCCGCGCCGCGGGCGTCCTGGCCGACGCCCGCCGGGCGATCCGCCCGACGCATACACGAAGGAGTCACATCATGGATTCGACCTACATATGGATGGACGGCGAGCTCGTCCCGAGCGCCCAGGCGCGCATCCCCTTCCTCTCCCCCGCCCTGCACTACGGCGCGGCCGTCTTCGAGGGCATACGCTGCTACGACGGCGAGGCCGGCCCCGCCATCTTCAGGGCGCGCGAGCACGCAGAGCGCCTCTTGGCCTCGGCCCGGATCTTCGG
>CALKWG010000012.1 GCA_938004315.1 uncultured Spirochaetaceae bacterium | reverse complement strand
CGTCCAGGCCGGGGTAGCGCACCCAGGCCACCTTGGGGTGGGCCTTCAGGAAGCGGGCGGCGGCCAGGGCGTTGTCGCAATGGCGAGGCATGCGCAGGTGCAGGGTCTCCAGGCCCTGCAGGACCTGCCAGGCGTTGTCGGGCGACAGGCAGGCGCCTAGGTTCCTCAGGGGCACCGTCCGCAGGCGCACGGCGAAGGCCGTAGCGGCCAGCTCCGAGGGCAGGTCGCGCGACCAGCGCAGGCCGTGGTAGCCGGGGTCGGGGCGGTTATAGAGCTCGAACTTGGCGTCGGACCAGTCGAAGTTCCCCAGGTCGGTCGCGGCGCCGGCGATCACGGTACCGTGCCCGCCCATCCATTTGGTCAGCGAGTTGATCACGACGTTGGCGCCGTATTCGCCCGCCTTGAGGAGGAGGGGGGTCGTGAAGGTGCCGTCGACTACCAGGGGCAGGTGATGCCGCCGGGCCACGGCCGCGATGGCCGGAAGATCGGCTAGGTCGAGCGAAGGGTTGCCCACGGTCTCGACGTAGAGGAGCCGCGTCGCCGGCCCGATCGCCCGCTCGAAGCTTTCGGGCTCGCGGACGTCGGCGAAGCGGGTCCGTATGCCGAAGTCCGGCAGGATGGCGTCGAACATGGTATAGGTACCGCCGTATAGATTGGAGGCGGATACGATCTCGTCGCCGGCCTTGGCGATGTTGACGACCGCGTTAAAGACCGCGGCGGTGCCGGAGGCGAAGGCCACGGTCGCGGCGCCAGCTACGCTGTCGGCGCCAGCTACGCTGTCGGCGCCGGCGAAGCCGGCCGCCTCGAGCGCGCTCACGCGCTCCTCCAAGGCGGCGACGGTCGGGTTTCCGAGCCGGCTATAGATGTAGCCGAGCTCCTGCAGGGCGAAGAGGCGGGCGGCGTGGTCGGCGCTCTTGAAGGCGAAGGAGGCGCTGCGGTACAGGGGCAGGGCGCGGGCGCCGGTAGCCGGGTCGGGGCTTTGGCCGGCGTGCACGGCCAGGGTCTCGGGGCGCGATGGGGCGCGGAGGCTGTCGCTCATGGGAGTTCCTAAGGCTAGGGGAGAGGAGCCGGGGACCCTTGGTCCCCTTCGGCTTATGCCTCGACGGCGGCGGCGCGGCTACGCGCGCCATAACCCCGGCGAGGCCGGCGCATGCCGCATAGGTCGTAGCGCATCGCGGAGTCGATGGACATGATTCGTACGCTCCTTCGGTCGATCGCCGCCGGCGCTTGAAGCGCGCGGCCCGCTTAGGCCATCATGGGCCCGTAAGACAAGCTTCGCACGGGCCTGTGCGCCGCGTCAAGCGAAGCCCATCGGAAATATATCGGGAGGGACCGTGCCGGTACGCATCGCCGACGAACTACCAGCTAGGCGGGAGCTGGAGACCGAGAGCATCTTCGCCATGGCCAAGTCCCGCGCGCTCCGCCAGGACATCCGCGCCCTGCGCATCGCCGTCTTGAACCTCATGCCTACGAAGCTCGTCACCGAGCTCCAGCTTTTAAGGCTCCTATCGAACACGCCCCTGCAGGTCGACGTAAGCTTCATCAAGATGGAGAGCCACGAGTCGCGGAACGCCCCGCCCGGCCACCTGGACGCCTTCTACGAGCCGCTCTCCCAGATCTTAGGCGAGCGCTTCGACGGCCTCGTGATCACCGGCGCGCCGGTGGAGCGCCTGCCCTTCGAGGGGGTGGACTATTGGCCCGAGCTCACGCGCCTCATGGCCTGGTCCCGCTCCTCGGTCTGGTCGACCTTGCACATATGTTGGGGGGCGCAGGCCGGCCTCTACTACCATTACGGCATCGGTAAATATGAATTAACTGAGAAGATGTCCGGGGTCTTCGAGCACAGGCTCGACGACGGCTCGGCTCCCCTGGCGTGCGGCTTCGACGACCGCTTCTGGGCGCCCCACTCGCGCTACACGGCGGTGGATCCTGCCGCCCTGCGCGCCTGCCGAGGCCTTAAGCTCATAGCGAGCTCGCGGAGGGCCGGGGCCTACCTGGCGGCCAGCGACGACGGCCGCCTGGTCTTCGTAACCGGCCACCCGGAGTACGACCGCCTGACCCTGGACGCCGAGTACCGACGCGACCTGGCCAAGGGCCTGCCGATCGCGCCCCCGGAGAGCTACTATCCCGAAGGCGACCCGAGCCGCGACCCGCCCATGCTCTGGCGCGCCCACGCGCACCTCCTCTACGCCAATTGGC
>CALKWG010000011.1 GCA_938004315.1 uncultured Spirochaetaceae bacterium | reverse complement strand
TGGCGGACCAGCTTCATGGTGGAGTTCACCGTGCCGTCCTTGTCGGAGAACTGGCTGGGGACGATCATGAAGGTAGACGGTATCCAGGCGGCCTGAACCTTCTTAGCCTTGTGGTCGGTCTTGAAGCGGTAGAATTCCTCCTTGAGCAGGGCCAGGATCTCCTCCGGCGTGACCGCGCCGCGCGCCGCCGCCAGGCGCTTCACCTTGTCCTCGTCTAGGGTGACTAAGGCCACGGTGTACTTGCGCTGCTCGTTCCAGGCCATGATCGCGTTGAAGGCCTCGGTGGAGAAGCCCACCGCCTCCTCGATCTCCTCGGGGCTGTACTTCTCGCCGTCCTCGGCGATGAGCAGGGCCTTCTCGCGGCCGACCACCACCAGGAAGCCGTCCTCGTCGAAGTAGGCCAGGTCGCCGGTCCAGAGCCAGCCGTCGCGCAGGGCCTTGGCCGTGGCCTCGGGGTTCTTGTAGTAGCCCTTCATGACGTTGTCGCCGCGGATGACGATCTCGCCGGTCTCGCCCACCGCGCAGAGGCTCCCGTCGGGCTTCCGGATCGTGCACTCCACCGAGGCGGCCACGCGGCCCGAGGTGCCGAATTTGTACGACAAGGGCGAGTTGGAGCTGATGATGGGCGCCGCCTCGGTCAGGCCGTAGCCTTGGAAGATGGGCACGCCGAGCGAGGCGAAGAATTCCTGCTGCTTGATATCGAGGAGGGCGCCGCCGCCGACGCAGAACTTGATGTTCGGCCCGAAGACCATGGTCTTCACCTTGTTGAAGATGAGGGCCTTGGCCAAGCCGTGGGCCAGGCCATGGCGGAGCCTGACGCCCAGGCCGCCCTTCTTATAGCCGTTACCGTTGATGGCGATGCCGCCGGCTATGCCCGCCTTGAAGAGCTTATAGATGAAGCCGCCCTTCTCCTCGATGCCGCCGATGATCTTCTTCATGAAATTGCCCGAGAGGGCCGGTACGGTCATGAGGAACTTAGGCGATACCTCGCGCAGGTTGATGGGGATGTTGCGAAGGATGCCCATGGAGCCGCCGCGCGCGTCGACGAAGTACAGGGCCAGGCCGCTTTCGAGGCCCGCGTAGATGCCCACGGTATGGGCGAAGGAGTGGTCCAAAGGCAGGATGACTAGGGTGGTATAGCGGTAGATGTCGCCGAAGAGAGCGACGCCGTCGCGGCAGTTCGCGTAGTAGTTCTTGTGGGTGAGCATGATACCCTTGGGGTCGCCCGTGGTGCCGCTCGTGTAGCAGATGTTCACCACGTCGTCCTCGGCGACCGAGGCGGCCAGCGCGTCGAGCTCTGCGGCCCGGGAGGCCAGGCCCGCGCGGCCTTCGGCCAGGATCTCGGCCAGGCCCACGGCCAGCTCGCGGCGGAAGCCGTGGCGGGCGCAGGCCTCGTCGAGCGCGGCCAGGTCCTCGTCCATGTAGAAGAGCGTCGGGCTGAGCTTCGCGCCGACGAGGGCCGGGAGCACCTTATCCAGCTGGTTCTTGCTGGTGGCGAAGAGCCGGGCGTCCGAGTGCGAGACGCGGAATGGGATCTCCTCGGGCAGGAGCTTGATGGACAGCGGCACCGAGATCAAGCCGGCCGAGAGGAGGCCGAGCTCGGTATAGATCCACTCGGGCGAGCCTTCGGCCAGGAGAGCCGCCGTCTCGCCCTTCTTAAAACCCTTGCCGACCAGCCAGGAGGCTATGGCGCGGGCGCGCTCCTTGGTTTCTTTGAAGCTCACGGCCTCCCAGCCCGAATCGCCTTTCTTGAGCGCGTAGGGCCCGTCGCCGTACTTCTCTACCGCCGCGTCGAGCAGCGCCAGGATCGTCCTTTTCTCCATGCATTCCCTCCGTTTTCCTTATCGAAGCGCCGGCCTTAGACCGGCTACTCATCTTTCTTCTTGAACATGCCGCGGATCGCGCCGAGGAAGCCGGGCGAACCCTCGTCCGCCGCCTCGCCGCGCGCGCCGTCGCCCTGGTCTCGGGCCGCTTCGGAGCCGGAAACGGAGGGCGCGTTCCGCGGAACGGCGTCGCCGCGCGGCGGGCCGCCGCGCTGGGCGCTCCCGCGGCCGCGCCGGCCCGAGCCTCGGCGGCCTTCGGCGGCGGGTTCGGAGGCGCTCAAGCGCTTGCCGTAGCGCTCCCGATACAGGCGCATGCGCTCCTCCATGGGGAGCTCATACGGGTTGCCCGCTACCGCCGAGCCGCCTTCGGACTTGCGCCCGGCCTGGCCGTCGCGCCGCCGGCCGTCGCCGGCGGGGCGCTCGGGACGGTTTCGACCTTTCGCCCCGCGGCCCCCATCGGCCCGACGCTCATTACGCTCGCCGCCGCCTTGAGGCCGGCGCTCGTCGCGCGCTTGGCCGGCCGGGGCCGGGCGTCCGCCGGTGAGCGCGGCTATATCGTCTCGGATGCTCCGAGCCGCCGCGCCGTCGTCGCGCCGGCCGCCCTCCCGGCGCTGCCCCTCCCGGCGCTGCCCATCCCGGCCGGCGTCGCCGCGGCGGGCGTTGCGGGGCCGCCCATCGTCAGGCCGGGCGTCGCCGCGATCGCGTCGATCCGGCCGCTCGCCGCGTTCAGGTCGTCCGCCTCGCTCGGAGCGCTCATGCCGTCCGCCCCGCTCGGGGCGATCGCGGCGTTCGAAGCTCATGCCGGCGCTCTTGTCCTCGGCGGCGAAGGCTTCCTCGGGCGGCTGGGCGGCGTCGAGCGAGTAGCCTAGATAGGCCTCGACGGCGGGAATGCCGTAGACGTAGCGGTCGCAGGCCAGGTTATAGCTCCGCGCTCCGGGCGCGCCGTAATCGAGGCAGAGCAGGCGGGAGCCGTAGAGCTCGCCTTCAAGCGGCAGGTCCCAGTTGATAAGACGGGCGGCCCAACCGGTTTCGAGCCCTTCGGCCCCTTCGTCGGTCAGGATCAGGGCGTCGTACTCGCCGGTCCGTACCGCCTTCAGTATCTCTGCCTTGCGCGGCAAGTTGCCCACTATGTACTCGACGCGTAGGCCGTTAGCCTTCAGACGGCCGGCGGCCTCCTCGGCATTAGAGCGTAGGTTGCAGTAGATCGCGATGGGCCTGGCCGGGTCGGCCGAGGCGAGCCCGATGGCCAGGCGCGCCTTATCCTCATGGGCTACGAACCAAGTCGACTGCGGCAGGGCCTTGGCGCGCTCGTCCTTCTCCTCGATAAGGAGCTCGCGCGGGGCGTCCGCGATATCCAGGACGAGGTTGCGCTCCTTGACGCCGAAGCGACGGCTCATGGCCACGGTCCGCCGTTCCCAGCGGGAGCGCAGCTTGGGGCCGAGGCCGCGGAGGGCGGCCGCGAGCCCGCGATTTTGGAACTCGTCGAGCTCAGGCAGGGCCACGAGGGCGAAGCTACCCAGGTTCAGGCTACCTTCGTCGTGCCTCGCCTCGAGGACCCCGATCGACCCGAGGATGAGAGAGGCGCCGTCGGCCTCGGCGTCGGCTTGGCGGGCCGCTATGGCGCATGAAAGGCCGAGCGCCGCGCAGAACGGCGCGGCAGCGTCGAAGCCGACGGAGAGCTCGCGGTCGTCGGCGTAGAGGGCGAGGGCGCGCTTATCGGGATTGCCCGCGAGCCACGCGGCGAGCGCGGCGTAGAAGGGCAGGGCCGGCTCGTCGCGTATGCGCAGGCCGACGGTCAGGGAGTGCTCGCTCGCCAGCATGGCGCGGGCGATCTCGTCGGCGTAGCCGGAGAGGAGCCCCCGGCTCGTTTCAGGGAGGACGGCGACGAGGCGGCCGTCGAGGGAAGCGTGATTGTCGTCCATCGTCTATACCCAGGCGTTATGCTCGCCGAGCCCAGGGCTCGGCGTCTCGGCCCCGATAGCGGGGGGCCTTCTATAGGCGGCTCTACGACGAGCCTATATCGCTAAGCCGCGTCGCCGAAGGCGCCGGGCGGCTATACGTTTCTATGCGATAGGATACACCAGGGTCGGGGCTCTGTGAAGGAAGGGCGGGGAAAATATCGACGAGGGGGTTCGACGCGTCCTGCGTCGCGTCGGCAGAGAGCGGCGGCGCTAGCCTGCCGTGCCGCTTATCAGTTTCTCGTAGCGCGAGCCGCCGTCGGGCAGCGTCTCGACGGGCTTGAAGCCCAGGCGCTCGAGGTAGCGACGGTGCTCCGGTACCGAGGTCGACTGGCTGAGCGTAAGCCGCTGGCCGGCCGCGATGCGCTCGGCGGCCTTACTGAAATAGTATTCGGCGCTCTTAAAGTCGCGATAGCTCGGCACGGCATAGTCAAGGCCGATCTCTACGGCATCCGGTCCTGACTGGCGATAAATTATTATGGAGACTGGATTTAAGTCGCGGAGTATGAACTCGGTCTTCCAGCCTCGACCCGGCTCTAACTTAAATTCTGGGTGGAAGCGGGCGATGTCCGCTTTGTAGCGCTCAAGGAAGAGCTTCACATAGGGCGATGCGAAGGGGTCGCTCTCGATCGTGTCGAAACGGTCGCGCTGGCTCCGCATCTTCCATAGGAAGTAGAGGTCGATGCCGACGATAAACACGTTGAGCACGATCACGGGCATGGCGCCAATCATGAGGCCGTAGGCGGTGAAGGCCAACGCGCCGCCGGCGTTGATGATCCGGAGCCATTTCAGGTTCTTCATCATCAGGGACAGGGCGATAATCGCCGAAGCCATGGTGCCGAATATTTCTATCGCAGGCATGATCTGTGCTCCTCTATACCTTGCGACATTCGTCGCATATGAATCAACATAATGACATTTGATACCGTTTAATGCAAGATGATGATAGCTGAGTATTGCAATCATTATATGTGTATATAAAAATCAATATATACATATATATAGTAAATGGTCTTGACGAAAACGCTCCTTCATTGCACTATGTGAATGTCTAAAATCTATATTCCGGCTACTCGCGCATTTTTTAGCTAATAAGCTGCCCCCAGGGCGATGCGCGGTCGCGAGCCGTGATTCGGCATAAGGAGATCACATGGCCGAAACCAAGAATATCCTGATCCTGGGCGGCGGCTATGCCGGCGTCTGGGCCGGCAAGATCCTGGAGAAGCGCTTCCGCAAGGATCCGAATGTCCGCATCACCCTGGTGGACCGCAAGCCCTACCACACGCTCATGACCGAGCTTCACGAGGTAGCCGGCTGGCGCACCGAGCCTGAATCCGTGCAGGTGAGCTTCCGCAAGATCTTCGGCGCTAAGAAGATCGACGTCGTGCTCGACGAGATCCTTAAGGTCGACTTCGCGGCCAAGAAGGCGACGGGCAAGGCCCGAAACTACGAGTTCGACTACATCCTCGTCGGCGCGGGCGCCGAGCCGGAATTCTTCAACATCCCCGGCGTCAAGGACAACTGCTTCACGCTCTGGTCCTTCGAGGACGCGATGAAGATCCGCTACCACCTCGAGGAGACCTTCGCCAAGGCGGCGGAGGAGACCGACGAGGCCGCGCGCCGCCGCATGCTCACCTTCGTCGTGGCCGGCGCCGGCTTTACCGGCATCGAGATGGTCGGCGAGCTCCTGGAGTACCGCGACGCGATGTGCCGCAAGCACTTCATCGACCGCAAGGAGACCCGCGTCGTCAATATCGAGGCCCTGCCCTCCATCCTCCCCATCCTCGAGGAGCCCCTCCGCGTCAAGGCGGAGAAGTACCTGCAGAAGATGGGCTGCGAGGTCATGCTCAACGCGTCCATCACCGGCGCGGAGGCGGGCAAGGTCCTCTGCAAGGACGGCTCCGTCATCGAGACCGACACCTTCATCTGGACCTGCGGCGTCAAAGGCAGCTCCTTCGCCGCCGGCCTGGACCTGCCCAAGGCCGAGCGCAGCCGCGGCCGCCTGGTCGTGGACGCCGAGATGAAGAGCCCCGAGTTCCCCTACGCCTACGTGATCGGCGACAACGCCTTCTTCTTGGAGGACGGCAAGCCCGTTCCCCAGATCGTCGAGGGCGCGCATCAGACCGCCGAGGTGGCCGCCGAGAATATCATCGCCGACATCGAGGGCAAGTCCGAGCGCCACAGCTTCAAGTCCAACTTCCACGGCTTCATGGTGTCCATCGGCGGCCGCTACGGCGTGGCCAACGCCGGCGGCATGAAGAGCTCCGGCTTCTTCGCCATGGTTATGAAGCACATGATCAACATGTGGTACCTGCTGAACATCGCCGGCATCAACCAGGTGTGGGAGTACCTCAAGCACGAATTCTTAGACATGAAGGATCGCCGCTCCATCATCGGCGGCTTCGCGACGCATAAGACCCGCGCCTACTGGCCGCTCCTCCTACGCATGTGGCTCGGCCTCATGTGGTTCTTCGAGGGCCTCAACAAGGTCGGCGAGGGCTGGCTCAAGTGGTCGGCTGGCTCCAAGAGCGGTTGGATGTTCAGCTCCGGCGTGACCCAGGCTACCCTGGCCAAGGCCGTCGAGGGCGCGGAGGCCGTAGCCGCCGCCAGCGGCGAGTGGGCCGCCGACGCGACCGCCGCCGCCACCGGCGCGGTCGAAGCAGTCGCCGCCGCGAGCGGCGAGTGGGCCGCCGACGCTACCGCGGCCGCCACCGGCGCCGTCGAGGGCGCGGTCGAGGGCGCTACCCAGGCCTTCGCCAAGATCTGGGACCTGTCCAAGCCGATCTTCAACTTCTCCGGCCCCGTGTCCACCTGGTTCCGCACGACCTTCATGGACGGCATTTTCGCCATGCTGCCCTTCGAGCTCTTCCAGCTCATGATCGTCGTCGTGGAGATCGCCATCGGCCTCGCGCTCTTCGGCGGCTTCTTCACCTGGTTCGCCGCGGTCGCCAGCATCGGCCTCTGCGTGATCTTCACGCTCTCGGGCATGTTCGCCTGGGACCAGCTCTGGTTCGTCTTCGCCGCGATCCTGATGATGGGCGGCGCCGGCCGCGCCTTCGGCATGGACTACTGGTCGGTGCCCTTCTTCAAGCGCTGGTGGAACGGCACGAAGTTCGCCCGCAAGTGGCATTTCTACGCCGACGACCCCACGAAGTAAGAATTCGATAGAGGGGCCGCGCCGTCCGGCGCAGCCCCTTCGGCCGCCGCCATGGCGCGGCGGCCGTCCATTCCCGGCCCCGCCGTTCTGAAGGGACGAAACGCAGGCAGATGAGCGACTTTTGGCACGACATCCCCGGCATGGCCGAGCGCCTCGGACGGGTCAAGGAGATCATGCGCGCGACGCTGCGCTCCGAGCGTTTCCCGCTGGCCGACGCGGTCGAGTCCCTGATCGAGGGCAACGGCAAGATGCTCAGGCCGGCGCTGCTCCTCATAGCCGGGGGCTTCGGCCGCCGGAACGCCTCCCTGGAGCCGCTCGCCGCGGCCGTAGAGCTCCTGCACCTGGCTACCCTGATCCACGACGACGTCATCGACGACGCCGCCACCCGGCGCGGCATAGCCACGGTCCACGCGCGTTACGGGGCCAAGGAGGCCGTGCTGGCCGGCGACTGGCTCTTCTCACGCTGCTTCCGCCTGGCCTCCGAATCGTCCAGCCCCGAGAACGCCCGGCTCCTGGCCTGGCTCGTCGGCGGCATCTGCTCGGCCGAGATCCATCAGGACCTGGAGCGCTTCAGCTGGACGACGAGCGTCCGCTCGTACCTGCGCAAGATCGCCGGTAAGACGGCCCTGCTCTTCTCGCTCTCGGTGCAGGCCGGCGCCTACGAGGCCAAGGCCGGCCCGCGCGTGCGCGCCAACCTGGGCCGCATCGCCTACGACCTGGGCATGGCGTTCCAGATCATGGACGACGTCCTGGATTACGAATCCACCGAGGGCGCCATGCGCAAGCCCGTGGGCAAGGACGTCTGCGAGGGCCTCTGCACCCTACCCTTGATCCTGGCCCTGCGCCGCGACGAGGCGGGCATACGCCCCCTGTTAAGCTCGTGCAAGGCCGACGACGAGGCGGTGCGGGGCGTCGTCGATCGCGTCCGCGCCTGCGGCGCCTTGGACGAGGCGCGCGCCTACGCCGCCCGCTACACCGAACGCGCCAGGCGCGAGCTCGCCCGCTTACCTAAGGGCCGCGCCCGCGACCAGCTCGACGCGCTCGTAACCAAGCTGCTCGGCCGCCGCTACTAAGCGCGCCGAAGGAGAACCGCCGCATGCTCGCCTACGTCGTCGCCGGCTTCGCCCTGGCCATGGACGCCTTCGCCGTCTCGGTATCCGCCGGCATCTGCGTGGCGGACCTTCGCTTCAGGCATGCCCTGCGCGCCGCCTTCGCCTTCGGCTTCTTCCAATTCGCCATGCCGCTCCTCGGCTTCTTCCTCGGCTCGGGCTTCGCCGCCTATATCCGCGGCTGGGACCACTGGCTGGCCTTCGGCCTCCTCGCGCTCGTCGGCGCCAAGATGATCAAGGAGTCCTTCGAGATACGCGACGAGGCGAGCTGCAGCGAGGACGACTTAAAGAAGAAGAACGTCCTGGACCCGCGAACCTTGCTGGTCCTGGCGGTGGCCACGAGCATAGACGCCCTGGCGGTCGGGGTGAGCTATAGCGTCATCGGCGCGCCTATCTGGCTGGCCGCCGGGATCATCGGCGTCGTCACCTTCGGCCTATGCCTCA
>CALKWG010000010.1 GCA_938004315.1 uncultured Spirochaetaceae bacterium | reverse complement strand
CCGCCCGGCCGCCCTCGCGGACGGACAAGGCCACCTCGTTGGCCAGCTTCTTGTCACGGGTATTCAAGTTAACATTGTATGCTATAAGAAATTCACGGGCACCCACCACGGTCGCGCCCCAGGAGGGCACGAAGGCGCGCGGGCCGTAATCCGGCTCCCAGGCGGGATCTTGCATCTTGGCCGGCAGGGCCTCGTACTCGCCCGAGCGGATGTCGGCCAGGCTCCGCCTTTCGGGTCGGCTGGCCGCGTACTCGTAGAGATAGACCGGCGCGCCGACCGCCTGGGCGATGCGCCTACCGGCCTCCTTGGCCAGGGCTACGCACTCGTCCATCGTGACGCCGCTTACCGGCACGAAGGGGCAGACGTCCAGCGCGCCCATGCGCGGGTGGGCGCCGCTATGCTTGGCCATGTCGATGAGATCCCTGGCCAGGGCCGCCGCGCGGACCGCCGCCTCGAGGACTGGCTCGGTCTCGCCCACGAAGGTGTAGACCGTGCGGTTGGTGTCCGCGCCCGGGTCCACATCCAGGAGCGTCACGCCCGTCACCGAGCTAATCTCGCGCGCTATCGCGTCGATCACCGCCTTATCGCGCCCCTCGCTGAAGTTGGGGACGCATTCGACCAGCTTGCGTACTGCCATGTTCTCGCACTCTCCTTTTTCGCCCGGGCCGGCGAAGAGGCGGCCGCGGGCGGCCGGAGTATAGCATAGGACCGGCGGGAAGGTGAATTCTATAGGCGGGCGCAAGGTCTGGTCCCTAGGTTTTTAGGCGCCTCGCGCGCCAGCGTAGTCCGCCGGCAGGCGGGATGGATCGGCGGCCGCCGCGGTAGAGGCGCGGCGCGCGACCGGGCTCTCGCTGCAAGTCCTCCGGCCGGCCCGGCGCGCCGCGGCACGGGGGGCCGGCCGTCCGGTCTTTCCGCTCGATCCCTGGCGCGGAGGAAGCCGGAGGCCAGGGTCGAGATCGGTCCCTAGACCTGGCTGGCTCCCGGCTTCAGGGCGTCGACTAGGCGGTTGAACACCTCCTCGGGGGTGCCCAGGCCGTTCACCTTGATAAAGCCGTGCTGCTGCTTGTACTTATCGATCACCATGACCGTCTTCTCCTCGTGCTCCTTCAGGCGGTTCACGATGCGGGTGGTGGTGGAGTCGTAGGGCCGGCAGTGCTCGGTGCTGCGTCGCTTGTCCAGACGCTCGATGAGCTCGAGCGAGGGCACCTCGAGCTCCACGACGCGCGAGATGCGCGAGCCGTGCTTCTGGAGGAGCCCGTCCAGGATGTACGACTGGACCAAGGTGCGGGGGAAGCCGGTGAAGATGAAGCCCCGGACCCCGCGGGCGCTCTTTAGGCGGCGCTCGATCAGGGGCACGACGATCTCGTCGGACACCAGCTGACCGGTCTCGTACATGTTCTGCACGCGCTTGCCTAGGGCCGAGCCTTTCTTGATCTCCTCGTCCAGCATGGCGCCGGTGGCTATGTACTCGAGGCCGAAGGACTTGGCCAGGGCGCTCGCCTGGGTGCTGCGGCCCGAGCCGGGATAGCCGAAGATGACCACGTTGAACAGGTGCTTGGCCTGCTGCTCGCGCAGGATGGCCCGCAGGTCGTCGGTGATCGCCTCAACGCTCCGATTGCCGTCCACCGGCCGGTAGACGCCGCGCTCGCGGTAGAAATCCAAGACCGGCAGGGTCTTTTCTGCATACTCCTTCAGGCGGTTGCGTATGACCGTCTCGTTGTCGTCCAGGCGGCCGGAGCTCTTGCCGCGGCTTAGGAGCCGCTCTACCGAGACCTCCTCGTCCACCTCGAGGCTTATAAGGCAGTCCAAGGAGGCGTTCAGCTTGAGCATGAGGCCTTCCATGATGTAGCACTGCACGTAGGTGCGCGGAAAACCGTCGAAGAGGAAGCCGTCGGCGTTCGGATGCTCGGTGATGGTCTTCTCGATGATCTGCACGATGATCTCGTCGGACACCAGGCCGCCGGCCGCGATGATCTCCTTGGCCTCGCGCCCCAGGCGCGTGTCTGCCGCCAGCTCCTTACGCAGTAGGTCGCCGGTGGAGATGTAGAAGAGGTTGAACTCCTTGGCCAGGATTTCAGACTGGGTACCTTTGCCGGCGCCCGGGGGGCCGAAGAGGGCGATGTTCAACATGAGCGTACTCCGTAACCGTGATTGCGGCGTCCCTAAGCCCGAACGCGAGCCCCTACAGTTTCGGCCGAACTCGGGCCTCTCGTCAAGCGAAGCCTCGGCGCGAAGCTCCTACCCTACGCGTCCCAGAGGAAGGCCGTCGCCTCCTTGCCCAGCACCCGCCACGACCAAGAGCGCTCCGCGGCGCGGCCGGCGAAGCCGGCGCAGACCTGCAGTGGAAGGAGGTGCTCTTCCCGCGGGTGGCAGTAACGGGCATGCGGGGCGCGTTCCCAGTCGGCGAGCCGATCCTCCCGTTCGGCCTCCGTAAGCCCCGGCTCGATGCAGACCTTCCGTAGCCAGGCTTGGAAGACCTCGTTCCTCGGGTCGGGCGCGTCGGCGTCGGCGTCGGCAGAAAAGAACTCCCGCATGTTATGGAATGAAAAGCCCGAGCCCAGGATGAGCACATCTTCCTCGCCTACCGCCTTCGCCAAGGCGCGTCCCAAAGCGAGGTGAGCCGTCGGATCCAGGCCCTTTAGAAGCGAAAGCTGGACGCAGGGAATATCCGCCTCGGGGTACATGAGCGCGAGGGGCACGAAGACGCCGTGGTCAAGCCCGCGCGCGGCCTCGGGAGCCCCGGGGACGCCTGCAAAGCTGAGGCCGGCCAGGATGCGCGCCGCGAGTTCCGGGGCGCCTGGCGTCGGATAGGATATGCGGTACGCCTCCTCGGGGAAACCGTAGTAGTCGTACAAGAGCCCCGGCTCGGCCGCGCTCGTGACGAGCGCCTGAGGCCCCTCCCAATGGGCGCTCACGACCACGATAGCCGCGGGCCTCCGTAGCTCCCGGGCGAGTGCCGTAAGCCCGGCCACGAGCTCGTCGTGCCCCGGGTCGCCAAGGAGCGGCAGCGGGCCGCCGCCGTGGGGGATGTAGAGTGCGCTAGCGCGCCTTGCCTTATCGATCATCGGTCTTCCTCTCCGGGCCGGCGGCCCGCTCCTTAAGGCCGTAGAACATGGCCGGCTGCTGCAGCATAGCGCCGCCGAGTTCGTTGACGACGCCGAAGATGAGGCCCATGCCGAGGCCTCCGCCGAAGTCGGTGCGGAAGCGCGAGACGAGGAGGCAGGAGTCGGGACCGGTAGGCAGGAGCTCGAAGAGCCAGGTGACGGCGAAGCCCTCGCGCGCCGGCGCGGGGGCGTAGCCGCCGTCGGGCCGCTTGGGCAAGCCGCCGGCTAAAAGCAGGCGCCGGGCCGGCACGAGCTCGAGTACCGTAAAGGCCTGCGCGGGGACGATGGCGACGCTATCGCCCGCCGCCAGGGACTGGAGCTCGGGGATAATGCGACGGGCGGAGCCGCCGCCTTCATAGAAATAGTCGGGGCCGGCCAAGCTATTGATCGCGTCGACGTTGTACCAGCCCGCCCGGCCGTAGCCGACCTGGACGAGCCACGGCCAGAGCTCCTCCGCCGAGACGGGGTAAGAGTAGGCCTGCGAGAAGCCTTGGCGCGGATCGGGTATCAGCTCATCGCCGGCCCAGGCGGCCTCGCGCCCGACGGCCAGCCCCGCGCGCGCCATGCCCATATTGAGGACCAGCGGCCTCGCGGCGGCGAAGTAGAGCGCGATGGACCCGAGGCCTACGGCGGCGCAAAACGCCGCCCAGCGTAGAACCCCGCGAAGGCCGGCGCCGCGCAGCGTGGGAAACGGCCAGAGGCGATTCGTCTTCCGCCTATAGGTTTCGTAATCGGCCCCGAAAAGCGAAAGGAGCTCGGCCTCCTCCAGGGCGGCGCCGCGACGGGCTGCGAGATAGAAGACGGGGATGACGGCCAAGAAGGGCCAGGCGTCCAGGGCAAGCGCCAAGGACGGCAGGACCGACCAGAGCCACCAGGAAAAGATGGGGTGGCGCGTCAGGGCGAAGGCGCCGCCGGTCGCCAGCTCATGCCGCCGCCACGACGCGAGGAGCCGCCTCGTAGCGCTAGCCCAGAAGACGGCGCCGAAGGACGCGAGGGTTACGGCGAGCGCCAGCTCTACGGCGCGGAAGCGCGGAGCCATAGCCGAGAAGCCGGGGGCTACGATCCGAAGGAGCGCGGCGGCCGCGAGGGCGGGCGCTACGATAGGGACCATGCGCGGCGCCGCGCCGAGCAAGGTTCGAGTCGCTTGATTTTCGTGCTTCATAGTCGCTTCCACATCCAAATATCGGGCTTACCCGGGCCGTTGGCGTCGGGGATGGCGGCCACGATCATATAGCCGCATTTCTGATAGAATTCGAAGGGGTGATGCTTGCGGTTTTTGACCGCGGCGAGCTCCTTCAGGTAGTTGGACTCGTCTAAGCGGACCGCCGATAGGCTCGTAGCCTCCGTCTCGTCGTCGCTGCCCAGGACGAGGCCGATGACGCCGAGCTCGGCCGCCCTGCGCTCGAGCTCGGCTATGAGCGCGCGGCCGTAACCGGCGCCCTGCAGCGCGGGATCGACGAGCATGGGGTGAAGCTAGATCGGAAGAGCGTCGTGTAGGGAAAGAGTGTAGATCTCGGTGG
>CALKWG010000009.1 GCA_938004315.1 uncultured Spirochaetaceae bacterium | reverse complement strand
GCGGCCGGCCCCGGGCCGATCGCCGGCGGATCCTTTGAATCCCGCGCTCGCCGGGGCCCCCGGGGCCCCGGCGAGCGCTTTAACGAGAGAGAGCCCATGCCCGCTACCAAACTTAGGCGACCGAAGAGCCCCTGGCTCATGCGCGCCCTGTTCCTGGCGCCGGTCCTGATCCTGTTCGCCGGATTCTTCGTGTACCCCTTCCTCTTCACCCTCTACGCGAGCCTGACGCGTTGGAGCGGCATCGGCGCCATGCGCTTCATAGGCTTGGGGAACTACGTCCGCCTGTTCAAGGACGCCACCTTCCTCCTGGCCATGAAGAACAACGTCATTTGGGCCCTGTCCCACGGCTTTATACAGGTGCCCCTCGCGGCCCTGGTCGCCATGATACTCCTCCGCAAGCCCAAGGGCTGGCGCTTCCTACGGACGGCCTACTTCCTTCCGAACGTCATCAGCACCGTGGCCCTTACCATGGTCTGGAGCTCCCTTTATAACGTGCAGTTCGGCCTGATCAACGAGTTCATTACCAAGATTATGGGCCGGGCCCCGGTCAATTTCCTCGGGAACCCCGACTACGCCTTGGGGGCGGTTATCTTCCAAGCGGTCATCTATATAGGTTATTTTATGATCATCATACTCGCCGCCGGCATGAACATCCCCAAGGAGCTCTACGAGGCGGCCGAGATAGACGGCGCCTCGACGCTGCAGCAGGAGCGCTTCGTGACCCTGCCCATGCTCCGGGGCACCTTCGTCACGGCCATAACCTTGGCTATGGCCTACGGGGTGCGGCACTTCGAGTCGACCTTCCTCATGACCGGCGGCGGGCCCGCCTACGCCACGGTGACCATGGGCATAGACCTCTATCTCAAGATGGACGCGTTGCGCTACGCCGAGGCGAGCGCCGTCGGCGTCATACTCATCCTGTCGGGCACGGGGCTCATCGTCCTCCTACGCAGGGTTTTCGGCAAGTCGGACCCCATGTCCGAGATGGCGCAGTAGGGGGCGGCTATGGCTAGGAAGAATCGATTTACCTACTTCGTCGCGCATAGCCTTAAGTGGCTCGTCCTGAGCTCGCTGCTCTTCGTGGCGCTCTTTCCCATAGTCTGGCTCTTCATCAACTCGTTCCGCTCCAACCTGGAGCTGCAGATCACCTCTTTCGCCCTGCCCGAGCGCTGGCTCGTCGTGAACTATCAGAAAGCCCTGCAGATGGCCTCGCTGCCGCGGCTGTTCCTCAATTCCGCGACGGCGGCGGGCTTCGCGGTCCTCTTGAACGTGCTCGTCTCGTCGCTGGCCGGCTTCGTCCTGTCGCGAGAGGTCTTTAAGGGGCGGGATCTCCTGTATACCGTGATCACGGCCGGCGTGCTCATACCCATCATCGCCTTCCTAGTGCCGTACTTCTCGCTCATCAGCCGCCTGGGGCTGTACGACACGCTCCTGGCCCTGGTGTTGGTTTACGCCTCGGTGAACATACCCGTGTCGATGTTCCTCATCACCTCGTTCATGAGGAGCATCCCCAGGGAGCTCGAGGAGGCGGCCATCATCGACGGCTGCGGCTTCGCGCAGCTTTATACGAAGATCATTTTCCCGTTATCGCAATCGGGGCTTGTGACCGCCGGCACCTTCTGCTTCATCTACTCGTGGAACGACTTCATCATGGCCATGCTCCTCACGACCGGCCTTAAGTCGCGCACCATACAGCTGGGGATACGCTTCTTCACGAGCCAGTTCATCACCGACTACACGGCCATGTTCGCGGCCATCATCCTCACGATGATACCGAGCGTGGTGGCCTACATGTTCTTGCATAACCGGATCATCTCCGGCCTAACGGCGGGGGCGGTGAAGGGCTAGCGCCGCTTCGGGCGCTAGTCGCCCAGGACGACCCGGTTACGGCCGACGGCCTTGGCCTCGTACAAGGCTTTGTCGGCCCGCCCCACGAGGGAGTCCAGGTCGTCGCCGTCGCGGTAGAGGGCGACGCCCAGGCTCACGGTCACCGAGCCCGCGGTTTCGAGCTTCAAAGCCGCGACCGCCTGGCGCAGGCGCTCGGCCAGGGCCAGGGCGGCGGCCCGGTCGGCGCGGTAGGCGGCGACGATGAACTCCTCGCCGCCCCAGCGGGCGGCTTGGTCGCCGGCGCGCAAGCCCGCGGCTATAGCGGCCGCCACCGACGATAAGGTCAGGTCGCCCACGTCGTGGCCGTAGCGGTCGTTCACCTGCTTGAAATGGTCGATGTCTATAAAGAGGACGGCTAGATCCTCGCCGTAGCGGCCGGCCCTGGCTACCGCCTCGCGGAGCGAGCGGTCCATCGCGTAGCGGTTGCGGAGGCCCGTGAGGAAGTCCGTCTCCGCGGCCCGCCTTACGGCGTCGGCGCGCTGCTTGCGCTCGCTTACGTCCACGAAGGTGGTTACCACGCCGCGTACGCTGCCGTCGGGGTCGCGTATCGGGCGGGCGTTGATCGCTATCCATACGAGCTCGCCGCTCGGGCGCCTCAGGCCCATCACGGCCTCATCCACCTGGACCCCCGCCTTAAGGGCCAGCATGGCCGGATGCTCCTCGGCGGGATAGGGGCTCCCATCCTCGCGGATGGATTGCCATGACGGGTCGGCGCTCGTCCGACCCGTCGCTTGGTCGTGCCTCAGGCCCAGTATGCGCTCGGCCGCCGGGTTGGCCGCCTTGATCACCCCGTCCTCGTCCTGCAGGATGACGCCTTCGCGCATAGCCCCTAGTACCGACCGATACAGGCCTTCGGACCTCGCGAGAGCCAGCTCCAGTTCCTTCGTAGCCGTTATATCCGATTGGATGGCGACAAAGCTTTTGATCGCGCCCGATTCGTCTTTGATGGAGGCGATGGTCTGGAGGGCATAGTAGAGGCTGCCGTCTTTCCGGCGGTTTATCACCTCTTCCGACCAAGTAGCGCCTGAAAGGATGGTGCGCCATAGCCCGTCGTAATACGATGCGTCCATCAGGCCAGACTTTAAAATGCGCGGCGTCCTACCGACGGCCTCGGCGGGGCTGAAGCCGGTAGCTTGTTCGAACTCCGGGTTGACGTAGGTGATGACGCCCGCAGGATCGGTCATGTAGATCGCGTGACCGGCCACCTGGACGGCCAGGGCGAACTCGCGGTAACGCGCGCTCTCGTCCTCGCAGGAGGAGAGCGACTCGTACTGACTTTCTGAGCTCA
>CALKWG010000008.1 GCA_938004315.1 uncultured Spirochaetaceae bacterium | reverse complement strand
CCCGAGCCGCCGGCCAAGACTATGCCCCCGATGATGAGGGCGAACGAGACGGCGTGAACGACGCCCAGGGGCTCCCCCAAAAAGACGAAGGCGAAGAGGCCGGAGATGGCCGGCATGCTGTAGTAGACGATGCCGGCCGTCGCCGCGCCGACCAGCTCGATGGCCTTGTTCCAGAGGAGGAAGGCCGCCAAGGAGGCGCCTAGGCCCACGTAGAGCACGGCGCCCGCGGCGGCCAGGTCCAGCTTGAGCGGCGCCCCCGCGACCCGCTCGTAGACGAAGGCCGGCGCCAGGAGGGCGAGGCCGAAGGCGAAGGTCGCGAACTGGAAGGCCTTGAGGCTCATGCCCGCTGGCCTGGCGCGTACGAACATGCTATAGCTGCCGAAGAGTACGGCCGCCGCTAGCATAAGGAGGTCGCCCGCGGCGAAGTCCAAGGAGAGGAGGCCCGCGGGCCGCCCATTGGACAGGAGGAAGAGCACGCCGAGGATCACGACCGCGATGCCGGCGCCCCGCCTCGGGGCGATGCGCTCGCCGTAGACGACGCGCGACAGCGCGACGATGACGATCGGGAAGATGATAGAGATCAGCGACATATTCGCCGCGCTCGTGCTACGGCCGGCGTAGTAGATGAAGGTGTTGAAGAGCGTAATTCCTAGGAAGCCCGTCAGGGCAAGGCGGCCCGCGCTCGCCTTGATCAAGGCACGCTCGGCCCAAACCGCCTTCAACGCGAAGGGAGCGAAGGCGGCGACGGCCACGGCCCAGCGCAGGAAGGCCAGGGAAACGGGGCTGATGCTCGCGTTGAAGGCCCGGGCTATCACCATGTTACCGGCCCAAAACGACGTCGAAGCCAAGGCGCAGGCCGCGCCGCGCCATCGATCTGAAACCGCCATCTCTCCTCCTCGTACGAGGCGATATACTACGCAGGCTCGCCCGCGGCTTGCAAGGCCGGCTAAGTCGTCATACTATATTCTGAAAGGATCAGCACGGGGGAACGAGTGAAAAATGACGACGCCGCCAAGCTACTTAGCGGCTTCAAAGGAGCGTTCACGATCTCGACGGCCGAAGGGGGCGTCGTCGAAGTCGCGGGCGAGATAGAACGCGTCTGCGGCTACGCGGCCGACGCCTTCGCGTCCGGCGAACGATCCTGGTACTCGCTCATCTGCGACGGCGAACCCGAAATCCGGGCTTTACGCGAGCGTCTCGCCGCGTCGCCCGGCGACAGCTACCTCCGTGAATATAAGGTTTGCGGCCAAGACGGCCGCGAGCGCTGGGTCTGGGATCAATCGTGGAGCGAGGACGGCGAGCCCGCGCCAGGCGAGCCCCGCCTCATACGCTCGGTGATCCTGGACATACACGAGCGCAAGATCGTCGAGGAGTCCATCCTGGACGAGCAGCGGCGCTTCGAGCTGGCCCTGGGCGCCGTCGAAGACGGCATATGGGATTGGGACGTCACGACCGGCGAGGCGTATTTCAGCCCGCGCTACTACGAGATGCTCGGCTACCGATACGGCGATTTCCAGGCCGATTACCGGAGCTGGGAAGCCCTCCTCCATCCCGACGATCTGGAACGCGCGAAGTCGGCGGTCAATGCGCACTTCGAACGCGGCGAGCCCTTCGACCTTGAATTCAGGCTCAGGCATAAGGACGGGAGCTGGCGTTGGGTCCGCGGCCGCGGCCGCGTCATGGCGCGCGACGCCTCGGGCCGGGTGACCCGCATGGTCGGCACCCACGTCGACATCCATAAGCGCAGGGAGACGGAGGCCAAGCTCGAGGAGCTCCTGCGGAGCAAGGCCGAGCGCGCCGAGGCCTTGGCCGACGAGCGGGCCGCCGAGCTGGCCATGCTGCACACGGCCGTCGAGCAGTCGCCGGTCTCCATCGTCATCACCGACGAGCGGGGCACGATACGCTACGTAAACCCCTTCTTCTGCCGCCTGACCGGCTATGCCCAGGACGAGCTCGTCGGCGCCAATCCGCGCATCTTGAAGTCGGGCGTCCACGACGCGCCGTTCTACCGCGAGCTGTGGGCGGCCTTACTTTCGGGCCGAACTTGGCGAGGCGAGATATGCAACCGCCGGAAAGACGGCAGCCTCTATTGGGAAGAGGCGACCATAAGCCCGGTGATCGGCAGGGACGGCGCCATAACGAATTTCATCGGCGTCAAGGAGGATGCGAGCGCGCGCAGGGAGGCGGCCCGCCTACGGGACGAGCTCGACGCCGTGCTGCGGCACGACCTAAAGAATCCGCTCAACGTCATCATCAATATCCCCGAGCTCCTAGCCGCGGAACCGGGCATGAACGACGATCAACGCGAAAGCCTCGGGCTCATACGGGACGCCGGCCTCCTTATGCAGAGCGTCATGAACCGTTCGTTCATCGTCCACAAGATCGAGCGCGGCAGCTACCCCTATAAACCGGCCGTGATCGACCTCGGCGCCGCCGTCATGAAGGCGACGGCCTTCATGCGACGCCTGCACGCGGACGAAGGCATAGCCATCGAGGCGAACGTCGAGCCGGGGCCGCTCTTCATCAAGGGCGACGAAACCCTCGTCGACCAGATGATCGTCAACCTCCTCGATAACGCCCTGGACTCGAGCGTCAGGGGCTCGTCCGTGTCGATGCAGGCGTATA
>CALKWG010000007.1 GCA_938004315.1 uncultured Spirochaetaceae bacterium | reverse complement strand
CCACCGAGATCTACACTCTTTCCCTACACGACGCTCTTCCGATCTTTCGCCGGCGTGACGTATTTCTTCGACTCGGCCGAGATCCTCAAACCCTGCTTCTATAGGATCTATAAGATAGAGAACGACATCTACCTGTACCTGTTGCGGATAGATTTAGGGCTGCGGCCCTTAGAAGGGGAGATACTCGAGCCTGGCAATAACGACCGCACGCCCGCGTACGCTACTAAGCGCCTGTATCTTGAGTCCGAGCTCATACCGCTCGAGGCCGTGATGTGGGAGGCGGGGCGCGCCAAGGCCTTCAGGATACGGCAATTGATCTCGCAGACCTGGATAGGCGAGACGGGCAAGGGCTATCTGGTCCGCGGCATCTGGATGGATAGCGACCTGTCGAAATTCTTTACGAAGCTCTTCCTGCCCGAGGGAAAACGCTGCTATCCCTTCTACCCCCTATTCTGCAAGTACAAGACGGTCTGCGCCTCCGTGCCGCTCTTATCCGCCGAGGGCCGCCGACGCACGGTGCCCCTCCTACATTTCGCCCTGCGCACCTTGGCCCCCGAGATGGAAACGGTACAGAACGTGCTGCGCTCGGCCAGCTTCAGCGAGGCGCTACCGGATTTCAAGCGCATCAAGGCCGCCATCCCGCCGCAGTGGAAGGAAGGGCTCGGGCGCTTCGGTATCCAAGCTTATTTAAACGAGCGAGAACAGAAGGAGTACTCACTGAGCTATGCGAACCTTGAAGCGCAGCGATCTTAAGGGCGTCAAGGCCACGGTCATGGGCCTGGGCTTAAACGGCGGCGGCTTGGCCAGCGCCCGCTTCCTAGCCCAGGCAGGCGCCGAAGTAACGGTCACCGATATGAAGGACGAGGCGGCCTTAGCCCCGTCGATAGCTGCTTTGGACGGCTTGAACATTCGCTTCGTCCTCGGCCGCCATGACCTAGAAGATTTTAGAGGCGCCGATCTCGTCGTCAAGAACCCGGCGGTACGGCCCGATTCGCCCTACCTCATGGCCGCCAAGCGCGTAGAGAGCGATATGTCTATCTTCCTAGCGCTTTGTCCGGCGCCCGTCTTCGCCGTGACCGGCTCCAAGGGCAAGTCCACCGCGTCGAGCGCCCTGGCCCAGGCCCTGCGCGCCTCGGGCCTTCCCACCTACCTGGGCGGCAACATCACCGTCTCGCCGTTCTCGTTCTTAGACGAGCTGACGCCCGAGGCGCGCGTCGTCCTTGAGCTGTCCAGCTGGCAGCTGGGCGACCTCAAGGGTATGGGCGTCTTAAAGCCCAAAGCGGCCGTGCTAACCCTCATCGTCCCCGATCATTTGGACAGGTACGGCACGATGGAAGCCTACGTAGCCGATAAACGCCTGATCTACGCCGACCAGGGGCCCGAGGACTGGACGGTCTGCAACGCGGACGACCCGTACGGGCATTCGTTCGCCGCCGAAACCCGCGCGCGTCCGCTCTTCTTCGGTAAGAAGCTGCCCGAAGGAGCCTTCGGCGCGGCCATACGCGCCGACGGGAGCGCCGAAGCCTCGTTGCCCGACTTGAAGCCCTTCGAGCTCGTCCCGGCCGAGGTCAGGCTGCCGGGCGCCCACAACCGCTACAATCTGGCCGCCGCGGGCCTGACCGCCTGGGCCGCCGGAGCCGACCCGGCCGCCATCGCGCGCGGCCTGGCGGAGTTCGGCGGCGTCGAGCACCGCCTGGAGCTCTTCTTGGAGCGCGACGGCGTGAGCTGGTGCAACGACTCGGCGGCCACCGTGCCCGAGGCCGTGGCCGCCGCGCTCGCCTCGTTCGACCGGCCCATCGTGCTCATTACCGGCGGGACCGATAAGGTCCTAGACTTTAAGCCCCACCGGAAGGCATACGCGAAGGCGAAGCGCCTCGTGCTCCTACGCGGCACCGGCACCGATAAGCTGAAGGCGTTGCTCGACGAAGACGGGATAGGCTACGACGGCCCCTACGACGACATACGCGCCGCGGTGGCGCGCGCAAGGGCGCTGGCCGAACCCGGTTCGGTGGCGATGCTGTCGCCCGGCTGCACCTCGTTCGGCATGTTCAAGAACGAGTTCGACCGCGGCAGGAGCTTTAAGGAAGCCGTCATCGCCTGCTACGCCGCGGGAAGCTAGCTTACGGCGGCGAGCGCCGGACGCCCGGCCCTCGCTTAAGCCCGCGCGCCCTTAGCCGCCCGGCGCGTAGGCTACGGCGCAGTAACCCACGAAGGACGGCCCGCCCGCCCTAGCCGCGCTGTTCGTTATCCCGAGGAGCTCCCCCCGTTCGCTACCGAGCGCGTAGGCGAAGGCCATGGCGGCCACGGCGGCCCCTACGGAGCACGAAGCCCGGCGTTCATCGGCCAGCGCGAGGGCGCGCTCGGCGTCGAGCTGCATATAGGCTTCGGCGATCGCCCGGTCGGACTCCGCGGCCCACTCCCGGCCGGCCGCGCCGCCTCCCGCCGGCTCCCAATCATAGGCCGGGCCGTAATGCGTTAAATCGGTCGATCCGAGCGCGAAGGCCTTGATGCCGCGCTCGCCGACGTAGCGGGCGAGCGCCAAGCCGAGCCGTTTGGCCTCCGGCCCGTTGGGCGCGCGGAACCAGGCGGCCTTGGCCTTGGGGAACCTGGCCTTGAGCATGGGCAGCTGCACCTCGACGGTGTTATCGATCGCATGGTCGGGTCGGGCGCCGAGCTCGCTCCTGACGAAGGCGTCGAGCTCCATGTCCAGCTCGAGCTCGCCCAAGGGCGTCTCGGCCCGAGGAGCGGGTGCGCAAAGGATTTCAGCGACGGCGGGCAGATGGCCGCCTATCACGATCGCCAACTCCGCCTCCCGGGCCGCGCGCCAAGCCGCCCAGGCTAGCGAGC
>CALKWG010000006.1 GCA_938004315.1 uncultured Spirochaetaceae bacterium | reverse complement strand
TAAGCTATCGCTTCTAAGCGTACGAACGCGGCGTCGGCCGCCGGGTACGAAAAAGAGCCGCGCCTTCCGTAAGGAGGCGCGGCTCTCACATTATCGGAGCGCTACATCGCTTAGGCCTTGCCGGCCGAGCCCAGGACCTCGCGGTTCTTGTGCATATAGAGCTTCTTCAGCTCGTCGCGGGCCGGGCCGAGGTACTTGCGGGGGTCGAACTCGCCGGGGTTCTGGGCGAAGACCTTGCGTATCATGGCGGTCATGGCCAGGCGGCCGTCGGAGTCGATGTTGATCTTGCACACGGCGCTCTTGGCGGCCTTGCGCAGCTGCTCCTCGGGGATGCCCACGGTATCCTTGAGCTTGCCGCCGAACTCGAGGATCATCTTGGTGTACTCGACGGGCACCGAGGACGAGCCGTGCAGGACGATGGGGAAGCCGGGGATGCGTTTCTCGATCTCCTCGAGGATATCGAAGCGCAGGGGAGGCGGGACGAGGATGCCGTCGGCGGTCCTGCTGCACTGCTCGGGCTTGAATTTCATAGCGCCGTGGCTGGTGCCGATAGATATGGCCAGGGAGTCGACGCCCGTCTTCTTGACGAAGTCCTCGACCTCGCCGGGCTGGGTGTAGTGGCTATGCTCGCTGGATACGTCGTCCTCGACGCCGGCCAGCACGCCGAGCTCGCCCTCTACCGAGACGTAGTCGGGGCGGGAATGGGCGTAGTCGCAGACCTTCTTGGTCAGCGCCACGTTCTCGTCGTAGGGTAGGTGGCTGCCGTCGATCATGACGCTGGAGAAGCCGTTCTCGATGCAGTCGACGCAGAGCTCGAAGCTGTCGCCGTGATCCAGGTGCAGGACCACCGGGACGGCGTGCCCGAGCTCCTTGGCGTACTCCACGGCGCCGCGCGCCATGTTCCGTAAGAGGTTAGCGTTGGCGTACTTGCGGGCGCCCGACGACACCTGCAGGATGACGGGGCTCTTGGTCTCGACGCAGGCCTGGATGATAGCCTGAAGCTGCTCGAGGTTGTTGAAGTTATAGGCGGGGATGGCGTAGCCGCCCGAGACCGCCTTCTTAAAAAGCTCCACCGTGTTCGAAAGGCCTAAGTCCTTATAACTAGTCATGTCGGCTCCTTGTATGGGATGTCGCGTATCTTATCGATACGAGTCTAGGGCGCCCCGGGCGGCCAGGTCAAGGCCTTCGCCCTACGCTCGCCCTTTACAGCGATTCGGCGCTCGGCGACAATGAGCCTATGCCTCTCGTTCCCAGCGGCGCCCGCGCGACCCTAGCCTTGGCATCGGCCCTCGCCATCGTATCGCTTTTCTCCTGCTCGCCTCCGCGCGGCGCGCCCGTCCTCATCGCCGACGCCGTCTTCGCGCGCCTGCGGAGCGGCCTCGAAGGCGAAGCCGGGCGCGCCGGCCTCGCCTACGTCGAGCTAGGCGCCGAGGCCGACGAGGCGGAGCTGCAGGCCGCCGTTGAGCGCGAGGCCGGCCGCCCAGTCACGCTCAGCCCCCTGCTATCGGGCGGCGTCAGGCCGGGCGCGCTCTCGGGGCCTACGGCCGTGTATGGGCTCGCCTTCGAAGGCCAAGTCGTGCCGCCCGAAGTCATTCCGATCCGCTTCCTTAGGGCGGATGCCGCGCGGGCGGCCGCGTCGTGGCTCGTTCAAACGGCTCATCCTTCGCAGAGCATCGCCGCTATCTTCGTCGGCGACGGCGCGGAAAAGGCCGCCGAGGAGTTTTTAAGCGTTTTCATCGCCGCCGGGCGAGTGAACCTGCCGATAGTAGAGTGGACGGATTCCGATTGGTCTGAGGACTCGGCGGGGCGGCTCAGGTCTTCCGAGGCCGAGTGGGCGTACCTGGCCGTTCCGACGGGCCGAGAGGCGCGCTGGCTCGAGGCGCTACCGAGCTCGGCCTCCGCCGTCGTCGAGGCGTACGCTCCTGCGGCGCCGACCACGCCGGCCGTACGCGCCTGGGCGACCTGGGATATCGAGGCGAGCCTTCGGGAGCTCGCCTCGCGTTCGGCCGGCCGCGAACCAGGCGAGCCTATGATCGGACGGTGGAAGGTGCTATCGGCCGGCCGAAAACGTCGGTTTTGATTTGACAAGGCTGATCGTTCCCAAATATAATTTGGGCGTATTTTAACGGAATCATAGACGGGGTATACATTAAGGAGTAATCCGGATGAAACAGCGCGTCGCTAAGGCAATATGCCTATCCGCCGTCGTTCTCTTCCTTTTGACGGCCGTTACGGCATTCGCGGAAGATCGGACGGTCAACCTCGAATCGATCGTCGTGCAGAGCTTCGACAACCCCGATGAACAGCCCTGGTTCGTCATCGGCAGCAAGTTCGCCACCGCGGGCTACCCCAAGCTCGCCTACGTGAATCAGTGGCCGCTCTCGCTGCACGGCTCAAACCCGAGGAACCGCGATGATCTTCGATCCTTGGGTTTGGCGACCCTCTTCGATCGCCGCGAGTATAACTGGGTCGACATCATCCCGGGTACCAAGAGCGGCGAAGGCGAAAACGTCAGCTACGCGCCCATCGAGATCCCCCTGCCCGGCCGCGTGTCCATGATCGACCTCTGGGTATGGTCCGGCAACTACGACTACTACCTCGAGGCGTACGTGCGCGATTTCAAGGGCATCGTCCACACCATCCCCATGGGCAACCTGACCCACGTCGGATGGAGGAACTTCCGCGCCAACATCCCTTCGTCCATACCCCAGTCTAAGAAATACCTTCCCCGCACCGAGCGCCTGACCTTCGTGAAGTTCAGGCTTTGGACCAGGCCGACCGAAATCGTCGCCGCTCCCGTCCGGGCCGACGCGCCGGACCACGAAAAGGCCATATATTTCTACTTCGACCACTTCAAGGTGCTCACCGACACCTTCGAATCCCTATTCGACGGCGATAGCCTGACCGACCCCGAGTTCCTCAAGAACACCTGGGCCTCCGGTACCACCAACTAAGGGGAGATCATGAAACGAATCATAGCCGTTTTGCTTGCCCTGGGCGCCGTCGGCATGGTCGCCGCCCAGCAGACCGTCGGGAACCCCGATCCCAACCGCATCGGCGTCGATACCGCCCAGCAGAAGCTGCAGACCGTATCGGTCGATAAATTCGAAGCCGCCGGCTTCTGGAACGTCTATATCTCGCCGGACGCGGGCGTCGCGAACGGCCGCCTCTTCGTGGGCGGTCCGGCCGGCAAGGCCGACGAGCCGAAGGCCGAGGAGCGCTTCACCGGCATCGACCCCAACATCGCCGACCGCTACGTCTACGGCGCGCGCGTCGACTTCTTCAGACGCGGCTTCCACGACATCTACGTCCTGGCCCAGCGCCCCATCCCCATCGAGGGCATCTCCAAGACGCTTTCGGTCTGGGTCGTCGGCCGCAACTACAACCACACCTTGAAGGTCATCGTCTCGGACTTCTTCAACAACCAGTTCGAGCTCACCCTCGGCAAGCTCAACTTCCAGGGCTGGAAGAAG
>CALKWG010000005.1 GCA_938004315.1 uncultured Spirochaetaceae bacterium | reverse complement strand
AGCGCCGCGAGCGCATAGGCCAGGCGACGGGCCTGCGCTACATGGTGGAGACCTTTAAGCTCCCTTAACGGGCCGTCGCGAGTACGCGGCCGAGCCCTTCCGACGCACCGCGCCGCGGCGCGGCGGGCTATCCGGGCGGCTAAGCCCGGTACGCCCCCGCCGACGGAGGCCCCGCGGGCCGCGCCGTTGAACAAGAGCCCGGCTTCCTATACTATCCGAATGCACGCCGGCCGGCGCGAGGCATACTACCCGCGCAGGGCCGGCGACATCCTATCCCCACGAGGTTGCCCCTATGGCAGAGAAAATCACCCCCCGGAGCGTCGACTACTCGCAGTGGTACATCGACATCGTCCTGAACGCCAAGCTCGCCGATTATTCCCCGGTCAAGGGCTGCATGGTGATCAGGCCGCGGGGCTACGCCATCTGGGAGCGCCTTCGCGACGAGCTGGACCGGCGCTTCAAGGAGACCGGCCACCAGAACTGCTACTTCCCCATGTTCATCCCCGAGAGCTTCCTCAAGAAGGAGGCCGAGCACGTGGAGGGCTTCAGCCCCGAGCTGGCGGTGGTCACCCACGCCGGCGGCGAGAAGCTGGACGAGCCCCTGGTGGTGCGCCCTACGAGCGAGACGATCATTTGGAACACCTACAAGGGCTGGATCCAATCCTGGCGCGACCTACCCCTGCTCTATAACCAGTGGGCCAACGTCGTCCGCTGGGAGAAGCGTACGCGCCTCTTCCTGCGCACCACCGAGTTCCTCTGGCAGGAGGGCCACACGGCCCACGAGACCCGCGAGGAGGCGGTCAAGGAGACCGAGCTCATGCTCGAGGTCTACCGCCGCTTCGCCGAGGAGGTGCTCTGCCTGCCGGTGATCGCCGGCAAGAAGAGCGAGGCGGAGAAGTTCGCCGGCGCCGTCGACACCTACTCCATCGAGGCCATGATGCAGGATAAGAAGGCCCTGCAGGCGGGCACGAGCCATTTCCTGGGCCAGAATTTCGCCAAGGCCTTCGAGGTGCAGTTCCAGAACCGCGAGGGCACCCTGGACTACGTCTGGGCCACGAGCTGGGGCGTCTCTACCCGCCTGGTGGGCGCCGTGATCATGACCCATTCCGACGACAAGGGCCTCGTGGTGCCGCCCATGCTGGCCCAGGACGAGCTCGTCGTCATCCCGATCTTCAAGAGCGACAACAAGGCCGAGGTCTTGGCCTACGCCCAGAAGGTAGCCGACGCGCTCAAGGCCGACGGCCGGCGCGTGGCCTTCGACGACGACGATTCGTCTAGCCCCGGCTGGAAGTTCGCCGAGTGGGAGATGCGCGGCGTGCCCATCCGCGTGGAGGCCGGCCCCAAGGACGCGGCCGCCGGCAACGTGGTCATGGTCCGCCGCGATACCGGCGAGAAGCTCGTGGTCAAGGCCGACGAGGCGGTGGCCAAGGCGCGCGAGCTGTTGGCGGCCATCCAAAAGAACCTCCTTGAGAAAGCGCGCGCCTTCCGCGACGCCAATACCAAGCCGGTGGCCGACCTGGCCGAGGTCCGCGCCTTCTTCGGTAAGGAGAAGGCTAAGGCCCACGAGGACGGCGAGGCCCACCTGGGCACCGCCGAGGTCCCCGGCGGCTTCGCCCTGGGCCTGTGGTGCGGCGGCCGCGAATGCGAGGCCGCGCTCAAGGCCGAGCTCAAGGTGACGATACGCAATATGCCCTTCGATCGCCAGGCTGGCGCCGAGGGCGGAACGTGCTGCCTCTGCGGCGCGCCGAGCAAGCATCGCGCTATCTTTGCCCGCTCGTACTAAGCCCGGGCGCCCGGCGCGGGCCGGCGCGGCCATTCTCGCGTGCGCGCTCGCGCTCGGGGCGGCCTCGTGCGGCGGCCGTTCCGAGCCGCCGCAGGCCGGAACGGCCGAGGCGGCGGCCCCCGATATAAATCTCTGGGACATCAACGAAGGACGGCTTGCGCTCATCGTGAGCCCAACGGGCAAGCTTGAGCCCCTGCCTCGCGGCGAGGGCCTACCCTATGGCGACGCGGCAGCCCTGCCCTTCGCCGTTCAGACGGCCGCGGCCGCCCTGGCGAGCGCCGACGGCCAAACCCTCGTCGCCGCGATCAACCGCGTCGGCATCGCGCGTTTCGAGCCGGGCGCCGGGCTCGCCCCTAACGGGCCGGAGCGCGAAGCGGCTTTCGGCGTCCGCAGCGTCGGCGGCTTCATAGCGGCCGGCGACGGCCTCGCCCTGCTTCTCTACCGCCACCCGTACTTCGAAGATGGCGGGGAACCCGGCTTGGGCGGCGCCGTGCTACACGCCGCCGGCGACGAAGCCTCTACGGCTGCCCTACGAAGCTTCGCGGAGCGCAACCCCGACCTTTTCGCGCTCTTCCCGGCAGATCGGAAGAGCGTCGTGTAGGGAAAGAGTGTAGATCTCGGTGG
>CALKWG010000004.1 GCA_938004315.1 uncultured Spirochaetaceae bacterium | reverse complement strand
GTTAAGCACGAGGCCCCGCGCCGCCGCCGCCACGAAGAAGAGGCCGCCGCGGAAGCCCAAGCCGAGACCCAGAGCGACGCCGAAGCCGCTCCCGAAGCCCAGGAATAACGCGCCGCGCCCATGATACCCGCCGAGCTCAAGGACAAAGTCCCGCCTCATAACGCCGAGGCGGAGCAGGCGAGCCTGGGCGCCCTCCTTTTAGATCCGGACGCGGTACCGCACGTGCTGCGGTACCTGCGTCCGGACGATTATTACGTCAACGCCAACCGCCACGTCTTTCAGGCCATCGTATCGCTCTTCGAGAAGGGCCAGAAGGCCGACCTCATCACCCTGGCCGACGAGCTGCGTTCCTTAGGCACGCTCGACCAAGCCGGCGGGCCCGCTTATATAGCCAAGCTGACCGACGCCGTCCCTTCCAGCGCCAACGTCGAGTATTACGCGAAGATCGTCCGGGATTGCTCGGTGCGGCGCGCCGTCATGAAGCTCTCGGCCGAGATCCGCCAGAAGGCCCACGACGACGGCATCGAGACGAGCCTCCTATTAGACGAGCTGCAGGAGAGCATCTTCGAGATCAGCCAGGACCGCCAATCGGTCACCTATAAGAGCGCTAAAGAGATCGTCCCCGAGACGATGCGGCTTATCGAGAAGCTGTCCAAATCCACCTCGCAGTATACCGGCGTGCCGGCGGGCTATCCCGACCTCGACAGCATGACCAGCGGCTTCCACGACTCGGAGCTCATCATCATAGGCGCCCGGCCGAGCGTAGGTAAGACGGCCTTCGCGTTGAACGTCGCGGCCAACATGGCCCTGCGCGAGGGGGCTTCGGTCGGATTCTTCTCGCTCGAGATGCCCGACACCCAGCTGATGAACCGCCTCCTGGCCAGCGAGGCGCGCGTCAACTCGGAGAAAGTGCGCTCCGGCCTCATGAAGCCCAGCGACATCCAGAGCCTCATGGACGCGGCGAGCAGGCTGTACGAGGCGAAGCTCTTCATCGTCGACGTACCGAACATCAAGCTCTTGGATCTGCGCTCCCTGGCCCGGCGCATGAAGACCGAGAACGACATCCAGGTGCTCTTCATCGACTACCTGACGCTCATCACCCACGAGAATTCCGACCTGCCGCGCTGGGAGCAGATCTCGAGCATCTCCCGCTCGCTCAAGGCCCTGGCCCGCGAGCTCAGGATCCCGGTAGTCGCCCTATCCCAGCTGAAGCGCGAGGCCGAAGGCAAGCAGCCGTCCATGGCCGACTTGCGCGAGTCGGGCGCCATCGAGCAGGACGCCGACGTCATCATGTTCCTGCACCGCGAGCGCGAGATAGATAAGCGCCAAGACGAACGCTCGCCTTATATCCCTACCGAGCTCATCGTCGCCAAGCAGCGTAACGGCCCGGTAGGCATGGTGAACCTCATGTTCCTACCGACCTATACCCGCTTCGAGTCGCTTGAAAAGGACCGCGGGGGGCACTAGACTTAAGCCTCGCGGAGGCATCCATGGATATTGAAAAGCATTACGACCTATCCGTCCTCGTCAACGACTCCGAGCGCCTGGTGCTCGAGGAGCTCGGGCGCCGCCTGGATACCGCCAGGGAGCAGGGGCTATGCGACTGCCAGGACTGCGTGATGGATATGGCGGCCCTGGCCCTCAATTCTATACGCCCGCTTTACCACGCCTCGCTCATGGGGAATTTCTACGCGCACGCGCGCGCCGAGGGCGATTACGCCGCGGAGGTGAAGTCCGCGGTAGACGAGGCCGTCCGCAAGGTCAAGGCCAATCCGAGCCACGGTTAAGGCGCGGGAGCTCAGCCTTCGGCTTCGAGCTCCAAGAACGACAGCTTCTTAATAGATCGATACGGCCCGGCGAAGACTGCCGACAAGGGCGGCTTGGAGACGCTGTCCTTGAAGCCTCGTACGGCCTTGTCATAGGCGGATTTCGGCAGCTTGGCCACGGCCGTCTGCCCTTCCTTTAGGCCGAGGACGTGGAATTCGAGGGCCTCGCCCGATAGGCCGGCGTAGCGCACCTCGAGCTCGGCCTCGGGAGCGTCGTTCGACGCCTTCTCATACAGGAAGTACTTAAGCACTTCGACGGATTTCGGATCGAGCCCGTCGCCCAGGATGCGGGCGCGCTCGAAGAGCTCGGGGTATCCCACCAGTATCTCGAGCCCGGCGGGGGCGTCGCCCTTGCCGCGGTAGACGGCGAGCCTATCGAGCTCGGGCAGGACCTGGGCGTCCAAGCCCTTGGAAGCCCAGCGGACGCGGACGGCGAACTCCGGCCTTATCACCGCGCCGCAACGGGGGCAGGCCGACGAGAGGTAGCTGCCGTCCAGGAGCGAGGCGAGGGCGCCCTGATCCCGATCCAGGTCGAGGCTATCGCGGGCGTCGAATTCAAGTTCGTTATCGCAGCGGCAACGTACGATCATGTCGTTCTCCTCGTATCTATCCTTCATGGTTCCCGCGGGCGGGCGCTCTCGCTATCGGCCGGAGAAAAACAGTATATCCGCGAGCGTCGTCAAAAGAAAGAGCCCGGCTATCGCTACGAAGCCCACGGTCTGATAGCGTAGCACGGTTTTTACCTTGGCCGCCTTGCCGCGCAGGGCCTCTATGACGAAGAGTACGATCCAGCCCCCGTCCAGGAGCGGGATGGGGAGGAGATTCATCACGAAGAGCCCGATGGAGAGGATCGCGAGGAAGTTGAATGAGACGGTAAGCCCGGCGGCCATGCCGCCTGAGAAGCCGTCCGTAGCCACCTGGCCTACGGCCCAGGTTATCCTCGCCGGGCCTGAGACGGCTTTGAGCACCTCGACGCCCCTAAAGAGCGAGGCGAGGCCGCGGTAGGTGCCGACTACGGCGGTCGACGTGGTCTTGTAGCCGTCGGCCAGGGCGCCTATGAAACCCTCGGATCGGACCGTATAGCGAGTTAGCTCCCACGCTATGCCGGTCTCCGCCTGGCCGTCCTGGGGATAGCTTAAGATCAGGCTCGTCTCGTCGACGCGGCCGCCGCGTTCGTATGATAGGAGGAGCCTGGAGGGTCGACGTTCTTCGATATAACGGGCCAGCTCGACGCCGTGTCTCACGGGGCGGCCGTCGGCCGCGACGATGCGGTCGCCGGCCTGGAGCCCGGCCAGGGCGGCGGCGCTACCGGGCTTCACGGAGGCGACGCGCGGATCGATCCATGGATAGATGCCTAAGCGGCCGGCGCCGCTTTCGCGGTCCAGGGCCGGCCGCGCTACCAGGCTCTGCCGTTGGCCGTCGCGTTCGAGCTCGATGACGAGCTCGCGGTCGGCCGAGAGCGCGATGGCTTCCTGGATATCGGCGAAGCTACGGAGCGCCCTGCCGTTCACCGAGATGAGCTCGTCGCCGGTCCGTAGGCCGGCCGCGTCGGCGGCAAAGGCCCCCGGCTCGAAGTCGCTGGCGAGGACGACGCGCGTGCCCCAGCTACGAACCTCGTAGCCGGCGCCGTTAACGGCGGCGAATACGGCGAAGGCGAAGACGATGTTCATGAGGGGCCCGCCCAAGGCTATCGCGATACGCTTAAGGGGCGGAGCGCCGAAATAACTGCCCCGTTCGCGCGGGAAATCGTCAAGGCCCTCTTCGATAGCCTTCTTGTACGACTCCTCGCCCTTCATGCGGCAATAGCCGCCTATAGGCAGCGCGGAGATGCGGTACGTCGTGCGCCCTCGCGTAAAACCGGCTAGCTTAGGGCCCCAGCCGAGCGAGAACTCGTCCACCTCGACGCCCATCGCGCGCGCCATGATGAAATGGCCGAGCTCATGGAAAAACACGACGACGCCGAGCCCGAGGAGGCCCAGGAGTATGGTGATAATGGTCATGAATACCTCGGCTTGCCTATGGACGGCTGATACATCTCTTATAAAATACCGAAAACGGCCATGGCGGCCAAGAATATGGGCGCGGCGTACAGGATGCTGTCGAACGAATCGAGGAAGCCGCCGCGGCCCGGTATGGCCTCTCCCGAATCCTTGATCTCGGCTGAGCGCTTGAGGCTCGATTCGTAGAGGTCGCCGGCCACGACGAAGGCGCCGATGACGAAGCCGAAGAGAGCCAGCGAAGCGAGGTTCGGCGAGGCGAGGCCGGCCGGTAGCAGGGTCGGCATAATGACGGGGCCGAGCGCGGCGCCCAGCACGCTGCCGACGAGCCCCGCGAGGAGGCCCTCGAGGCTTTTGTTCGGGCTGACGCCGAAAATGCCACGGCGGCGGCCCACGGTGATGCCGACGAGCCAGGCGAGGCTGTCGTTGGCGAACACGATCATGCTGAACCAGATGGCCAGCATGCCGCCGCGGCCGGGAGCGCCGATGATCGGAATCAGGGTAGAGGCGAGAAGCCCCGGATACATGAGGAGGAGGGCGTCCGAGGAGCTGTTGCGCTTGCTATCGCGGATCTCGGCCTTGGCGCGGGCGAAGGCGCGCGGCAGCCCGCCGACGAGGAACAAGGCTAGAACCGAGGCGAGGGAGGCGACGCCCCAAGACTCGAGGCCCGGTCCGCGGACGTACTGAGCCAGGTAGGCGGCGACCGAAGGCGCGGCGGATAAGGCGACGCCGACGGCGACGCGTAGGCCGGCGGCCTTCGGCTCGAGGAGGCGCATAAGCTCGGCGCCCCCGGCGCCGGCGAAGGCGATGACCACCAGGGCGAGCGGCAGGCGATGCAGGAAGTCGCCGTACCACGCCAAGGCGTAGAGCGTCGGCACGGCGACGGCCACGAGCAAGACGCGGGCGACGACGTTCTTCATGCGTTGCCGCCGAAGCGCCGTTCGCGCCGCGCGTAGTCGTCCAAGGCTTCGCGTAGCCGCTCCTCGCCGAAGTCGGGCCAGAGCGTATCGGTGAAATAGAGCTCGGCGTAGGCCGCCTGCCAGAGGAGGAAGTTCGAGAGGCGGCGTTCGCCGCCGGTTCGTATGATGAGGTCGGGATCGGGCAGCTCAGGCGCGTCCATATGGGCCCGTACGAAGGCCTCGTCCACCGGCTCGTCGCAGTGGGCTATGGTCTTGATGGCCCGTATGATCTCGTCGCGGCCGCCGTAGTTGATGGCCAGGTTGACCGTGATGCCCGTAAAGCCGGCCGTGTCGCGCACGACGCCGCGTATGGCCTCGAGCACCTCGGGCGGCAAACCCTCGGGGTTACCCGAATGCAGGATGCGTACCCCGTTTTCACGGTAGAAGTCGAACTCCGCGGCGAGCCTCGTCTTGAGCATGCCCATGAGGAAGCTAACCTCGTCGCTCGTGCGGCGCCAGTTCTCGGTACTGAAGGTGTAGAGCGAAAGGTAGCGTACGCCCGCGTCCTCGGCCGCCTTCACGATGCGTTTGGCGGTCTTAAGGCCCTCTTTATGGCCCTCCGTACGCGGCAGGCCGCGGGCCTTCGCCCAGCGGCCGTTGCCGTCCATGATGATCCCGAGGTGTACGGGCGCGCGCGCGGCGTTTTCCATCGTGTCGTCCTGGCTCACGGTCCTAGACCTCCAGGATCTCCTTCTCTTTGTCTTCGAGCACCTTGTTGATCTGGGCGACGTAGGAGTCGGTCAGCTTCTGCAGCTCGTCCTCAGCCTTCTTCACAGCGTCTTCGGGGGCGCCGCCGTCCTTAGCCTTCTTTAAATCTTCGATGCCGTCCCGGCGGATGTTGCGCAGGGCGACGCGAGCCTGCTCGGCGCTAGCCTTGGCGCCCTTGACCAGATCCTTGCGTCGCTCCTCGGTAAGCGGCGGGATGGCGATGCGTATGACCTTGCCGTCGTTGGAGGGGTTGAGGCCCAGCTCGGACTTTAAGATGGCCTTTTCGATCTCCGCGATCAAGGCCTTATCCCAGGGCTGGATGACGATGAGGCGGGCCTCCGGCACGGAGACGTTAGCCACCTGGCTGATGGGGCTCTTCTCGCCGTAGTAGTCGACGCGGAGCTTATCTAGGATGGCGGGGGACGCGCGGCCGGTCCTGATAGCGGCGTACTCATCCTTGAGCGCGGCCAGGGACTTTTTCATGCGCTCTTCGCAGGCTTTCTTGACCTCGTCCATGATCGTTCCTCCCTCGTGTGCTGCTATGATACGAAGGCCCCGACGGCCTCGTCGGCCGCCGGGGCTCGGGAGCGTTCCGCCCGCCGCGCCGCCCGGAAGACGGGCGGCGGCGAGGCTAACCGGCGGCTCCCGGCGCCGATAATCTCAGCTCTCGCCTACGCGGACGTAGACGCACTCGGTTAGGGACAGTGAGGCGCCGGCGGCCTTGGCGACCTGCGCCATGACGGCCGAGACCTTCTGCTTCTCGTCCTTGACGAAGCCCTGGTCCAGGAGGCAGATCTCGCTCATGAGCTTCTGGAGCTTGCCCTTGAGGATGCCCTGGATCACGTTGGCGGGCTTGCCCTTCATCTTCTCGTCGCCTTCGACCTGCTTCTGGAAGATCTCCTCCTGCTCCTTTACCCAATCCGGGCTGATCTTGGACTGGTCCAAGAACATGGGGCGGAAGGCGGCGATATGCAGGGCGACGTCGTGGATGAAGGCGCTAAGCTCGGCGTTCTTGAAGGCCTCGGGCTTGTCGCTCTTCGCCCTCACGATGACGCCGATCTTGCCCTCGCCGTGCATGTAGCTATGCAGGTACTCGCCGGAGGCGGCCTTGGCCAGGACCACGGTCTTCAAGGTGATGTTCTCCTTGATGACGCTGGCCAGGTCGCGCACCTGGGTCTCGAGCTCCTCGTTCGGCTTGTCCCAGCCCTTGGCTAAGACCTCGGCGGCCATCTTCTGGCCGGCCTTGATAAAATCTTCGTTGCGGGCGACGAAGTCGGTCTCGCAGTCGATCTCCACAAGGGCGATGGCGTCGGCGGATTCGGCCATGAAGATGCGGCCTTCGTTGGTAGCGCGGCCGGCGCGCTTCTCGACGCCGGCGAGGCCCCATTCCTTCAGCAGCTTCTCGGCCTTGACGGGGTCGCCGCCGGCCTCTACCAGGGCCTTCTTGCAATCCATCATGCCCGCGCCGGTCTTCTCGCGCAGGGTCTTTATGTCGTTCGCCTTGATGTCCACGGCGGTCTCCTTTATTTCGTGTAGAACTTGTCCTCTTCGACGATGGGCTCCTCGGAAGCCTCGTCGGCGCCCTCGGCCTTGCTCTCTGCCACGTAGGTGGACGGGTCGACCTCGACCTCTTCGTCCTCGGCGGCGGCGGGAGCGGGGGCGCTCTCCTCCTCCTCGTCGCTCAGGGTCTCGATAATCTTGAGGCCCGTCTCGCTCTCGGCTTCGACCACCGCGTTGGCGATGATCTGGGTGAAGAGGCTGATGGAGCGTATGGCGTCGTCGTTGCCGGGGATGGGATAGTCGATGCCCTCGGGATTGCAGTTGGTGTCGACGACGGCGACGATCGGGATGCCCAGGCGCTGGGCCTCGGCGACCGCGATGGCTTCCTTGCGGGTATCGATGATGAAGATGATGCCGGGCAGCTTGTTCATGCCCTTGATGCCGCAGAGGTTCTTATCGAGCTTGGCCTTCTCCTTGGCGAGCTGGGCCTGCTCCTTCTTGGTCAGGCTGGAGAAGTCTTCCTTCTCGAGCTTGATCAGGCGCTCGATGGACTTGCGGACGGTGGCGAAGTTGGTGAGCATGCCGCCGAGCCAGCGGTTGTTCACGTAGAACTGCTCGCAGCGCTCGG
>CALKWG010000003.1 GCA_938004315.1 uncultured Spirochaetaceae bacterium | reverse complement strand
CGTCGCGGTCGTAGCGATAATCGCCCGGCGGTAGCTCGCCGGCCTTTTTTACCAGGCGAAGGAGGCGGGCGACGGCTTCGTCGACCAGGGCCGGATCCAGGCGCCCTTCGCGCAGGGCTCGGATGACGATCGCGTCATCCTGCCCGCCGTTACCCGGCATCTCGAGCTCGAGACCGGCGCGGAGGCTCGCCGGGCGGTCGTTCATAGCGCCCCAGTCGGTGATCACGACGCCCTCGTGCCCCCACTCGTCGCGGAGCACGCGCCTTAAGAGCCACTCGTGCTCGGCCGCGTGCGTGCCGTTCAGGCGATTGTAGGAGCACATGAGCGACCAGGGCGCGCTTTCCTTTACGGCGATCTCGAAGGCGGCTAGGTAGATTTCGCGGAGCGTGCGCTCGTCCACGACGGAGTCGTTGACCAGGCGGTGGTATTCTTGGTTATTAGCCGCGAAGTGCTTAAGGCAGGCGCCGACGCCGCGCCCCTGCAGGCCGCGTACGTAGGCGGCGGCCATCTTGCCGGCCAGGTAGGGATCCTCGGAGAAGTACTCGAAGTTGCGGCCGCAGAGCGGGCTCCGCTTCATGTTGATCCCGGGCCCCAGGACCACGGCGACGCCCTCGGCGCGCGCCTCGTCGCCTATGGCCGCGCCGACGGCCGCCGCGAGCTCGGTATCCCAGGAGCTGGCCAGGGTCACGGCCGGCGGGTAGCAGGTGGCCGGAACGCTCTTCGTAAGGCCCAGGTGGTCGGCCATGTCCGTCTGCTTGCGCAGCCCGTGCGGGCCGTCGGTCATCATGACGCCCGGTACCCCGAGGCGGGGGACGGCCTTGGTGCGCCAAAAGCCCTCGCCGCTCAACATGCCGACTTTCTCTTCAAGGCTCATGGAGCCGATGATTTCCGGTATCGAAGCCTTCGTGTTCATGGCGCCACTATTGCACCGATGGGAACGGCTGTCAAACGCGGCGACGCCATTTACACGGCGACGCCGTTAACGTGGCGACGACACTACCGTGGCGACGCCCCATGGACAGAGGGGCCGCCCGCGTGGACAATGGGCGCATCCATGCGCATAGCCATCGACACCCACACCCACTCCATCAGCTCGGGCCACGCCTATTCCACGGTGGACGAGCTGGCCCGCGGCGCGGCCGCGCGCGGCCTGGACGGCTTCGCCCTGACCGACCACGGCCCGGCCTTGCCCGGGGGCACCCATCCCTATCACTTCGGCAACCTCCGCGTACTACCCTCGCTCATCGAGGGCGTCCGCTTCTACCGCGGCGTCGAAGCCAACATCATGGACGAAGGCGGGCGCATCGACCTGGATCGCCGGCCGCTCAAGCACCTGGACTTCGTGATGGCCGGCCTCCACGAGGTCTGCTTCGAACCGCGCGACCGCGAGGCCAACACCCGCGCCATGATCACCGCGCTCGAGAACCCCGCCGTCATGGCGATATCGCATCCGGGCAACCCGGCCTTCCCCATCGACCAGGAGGCCGTGGTCAGGAAGGCCGCCGAGCTCGGCAAGGCGCTTGAGATCAACGACAGCTCCTTCAGGATACGGCAGGGCTCCGATGAGAGCTGCCTGAGCCTGGCGCGGCTCTGCGCCGAGCTGGGCTGCCCGGTGACCGTGGGGAGCGACGCCCACTATTGGCGCGACGTGGGCCGCTTCGACCGCGCGCTCGAGACCATAGCGCGCGCCGGCATAGCCGAGGAGCGGGTCGTCAATAGCTCGGTCGAGCGTTTCGAGGCCTTCCTAGCCGCGCACCGGCCGGCCCGCAGCCCGAGCCTCTCGCAGGCTTAAGGCCGGGCCTCGGCGACGCCGCGGCGGGCACGGCGGCACCCGGCGGCACCTCCCCGGCGACCGCGGCGGGCCCGGCGGCCGCGGGGAAAAAATCGCCCGCGGCCGCGAGCGTTCCGATCGCCCGAGCGCCCCGGCGGCCGCATCGGCCCCTCGTAGAAAAAATCTGCAACACGGATGCGCCGTATCGGTTTAGACTAGCGAACCGACTATAGGAGGCGCCCCGTGGCCGACGGCTATATCGATAGTTACAAGGACTATATCGAGCGCGGCTTCCGCCGCTGCGAGGACTACGGGATCGAACCTGACCGGGTCTTCAGCCGCCGCATACTCTGCGGCGCCGAGCTGGCCGAGAGGCTCGCCGCCCGGCGCGAGCTCATCGTCACCGCAGAGCCCTTCATAGCCCAGCTCTGCGACTTCCTGCGCGGCTCGGGCTTCTTCGCCATCCTGACCGACGACGAAGGCTGCATACTCTCGGTCATAGGCGACGATGAGATACTCGAGGCGGCCTTCGAGCTCCGCATGGTCCCCGGCGCCTTCATGGACGAGGGGAGCATAGGCACCAACGCCATGGGGACCGCCCTGGCCGAGGGCCGGCCGGTGCAGGTCTCGGGCGAGGAGCACTTCATACGCGCCTACCACCGCTGGACCTGCTCGGGCGCGCCCATACGCGACCCCGCCGGCCGCGTCATAGGCTCGCTCGACCTGACCGGTTCCAAGGACGGCGTGCACCTCCATACCCTGGGCATGGTCGTCGCCGCCGTCAACGCCATCGAGAAGACCCTCGTCTTAAACGCCAGGAGCGAGGCCTTGAACCGTCAGGGCCGCTTCGTCGAGACCCTGGTGGATAGCATCAAGGCCGGCATAGCCGGCGTCGACCTTTCGGGCCGGATATTATCAGTTAATAGCTACGCCTTGGAGATGTTCGGCTACTCGCGCGCCGAGTTCGACGGCTTAGGCATGGCGGGCCTCCTACCGCGTTGGGAGGAGCTTCGCGACGGGGCCTTGGCGGGGCGCGACCTCTTGAACGAGGACCTCTTGGTGAACGCCAAGGCCAATAGGCTGTACTTCAACCTGGCGATCTACCCCATCTTAGGCGACGACCGGCGTCCCTCGGCCCTGATCCTCGTGTTCAAGGACGTGAAGCGGGTCAGGAAGCACGCCAACGAGATCCTCGGGCGACGCGCCCTCTACACCTTCGACAAGATCATCGGCGCCTCGCGGGGCCTCCGCGACGCGCTCGACTTCGCGCGCAAGGTGGCCGACTCCCGCTCCACGGTGCTCCTCTCGGGCGAGACGGGTACCGGTAAAGAGATATTCGCGCAATCGATCCATAACGCCAGCTCAAGGCGCGAAGAGGCCTTCGTGGTGGTCAACTGCGGCGCCATCCCCCGCACCCTGATCGAGAGCGAGCTCTTCGGCTACGCCGACGGGGCCTTCACCGGCGCCAAGCGCGGCGGCCAGGCGGGCAAGTTCGAGATCGCCGACGGCGGCACCATCTTCCTCGACGAGATCGGGGAGATGCCCCTGGACATGCAGCCGAGGCTCCTCAGGGCCATCGAGGAGGGGGTCGTCACCCGCGTCGGCGATAGCCGCCCCATCCCGGTGGACGTGCGCATCATCGCGGCCACCAACCGCGAGCTCTTAGACGAAGTGGACCGGGGCAACTTCCGCCGCGACCTGTATTATCGGCTGAACGTCCTTCCCGTCCGGCTACCGCCGCTCCGAGAACGCCGGGAAGATATACCGATACTCATCCGCTACTATATGGAAAAGCTATCGAAGAAGCTTAACCGCCGGCCCGTACCGATCAGCGAGGACTATATGCGCTCGCTCTGCGACCGAGCCTGGCCGGGCAACATACGGGAGCTTGAAAACTTCCTAGAGCTCGTCATTAATACCGAGCGCCTACCGGAGCTCGAGGCGCGCGAAGCCGCCGCGGCGGCGGCGGCGGACGGCGTCGGCGCGGCGACCGTCGAACGCCCCCGCGCCGATATAGCGCCGCGAGAAGCCGCTACCCTCGAGGACGCCGAAGCCTTGCATATCAAGGCGGCGCTACGGGCGAGCGATAACAATATATCGAGGGCGGCGCGGCGTTTAGGCATAGGCCGCAACACGCTCTACCGCAAGATACAGCGCTATGGCATCCATTGTTCTATTTCGTGACACTGCGCCACTATTGAACACACGCCAGCCCTGAGTCGACGCGCCATTCTGGAACAGTCTAGGTTATCTCGCGCTTACCTAAATGCAAACTAGAGCGATCTCGTAAACAGAGCGCATCCATTCCCGTATTCCGCAGTGGCACGCTTCCTGCATTAGTACCTGCAGACTCACCCAATCCCAGGAGGAATGCATGGATACTATCGTTCGTATCGACGTCGGCGCTCAAGGCGGCCCTAAAGTACGTAAGGAGCCCGTCGGGTCCTACGCCGGCTACGGCGGCCGCGCCCTCACCTCCATGATGGTGGCCCGCGAAGTCCCCCCGCTGTGCCATCCCCTGGGGCCTGAGAATAAGCTCGTCATAGCCCCCGGCCTCCTGTCCGGCACCGCGGCGGGTCAGTCCGGCCGGCTCTCGGTGGGCTGCAAGAGCCCCTTAACCGGCGGCATCAAGGAAGCCAACGCCGGCGGCCAGGCCGCCCAGGTCATGGCCCGCCTCGGCTACGCCGCCATAGTGCTGGAAGGCGCCGCCCCTGAGGGCTCCTGTTTCCTTATCTACGTGAACAAAGACGGCATCGGCGTCGAAAACGCCCCTCAGTACAAGGGACTAGAGAACTACGATCTGATCGAGGAAATCAAGAAGCGCTACGGCGAGAAGGTCGCCTGCATCAGCATCGGGCCGGCCGGCGAGCAGCGCCTGGCGGCCGCGTCCATCGCCTGCACCGATATGGAGATGCACCCTACCCGCCACGCCGGCCGCGGCGGCGTAGGCGCCGTCATGGGCGCCAAGGGCGTCAAGATCATCGTCATGGACGACGCGGGCATGCCCATGCGCCAGCCCAAGGACGCCGAGAAATTTAAGGCGGCCAACAAGGCTTGGGTCGAGGGCCTGAAGAAGCACCCCGTGACCGGCTCGGGCCTCCCTGCCTACGGCACCAACGTGCTCACCAACATCATCAACGAGTCGGGCGGCTTCCCCACCTATAACTTCAAGCAGGGCCAGTTCGACGGGGCCTCTAAGATCTCCGGCGAGAGCTACGCCGCTATGATGGTCAAGCGCGGCGGCCAGCCCACCCACGGCTGCCATCGCGGCTGCGTGATCCAGTGCTCCGGTATCTACAACGATGCCGACGGCAAGTTCCTGTCCAAGCAGCCGGAGTACGAGACGGTCTGGGCCCACGGCGCCAACTGCGGCATCGACGACATGGACGCCATCGCCATGCTCGACCGCCTGGACGACGACATAGGCCTCGACACCATCGAGATGGGCGCGACCGTCGCCGTGGCCATGGAGGCAGGCGTGCTTAAGTTCGGCGACGCCAAAGGCGCCATCGAGCTCATCAAGGAGATCGGCAAGGGCACGCCCTTAGGCCGCATCATAGGCTCGGGCGCGGCGGTCACCGCCAAGGCCTTCGGCCTCGAGCGCGCCCCGGTGGTCAAGGGCCAGGCCATGCCCGCCTACGACCCGCGCGCCATCATGGGCATAGGCGTCACCTACGCCACGAGCCCCATGGGCGCCGACCACACCGCCGGCTACGCGATCGCCACCAACATCCTCAAGGTGGGCGGCTACGTCGACCCCCTGAAGCCCGAGGGCCAGATCGAGCTGTCGCGCAACCTGCAGATCGCCACCGCGGCCATCGACGCCACCGGCATGTGCCTGTTCATCGCCTTCGCGGTCCTGGACCAGCCGGAGACCTTCCAGGCCATGCTCGACCTCCTGAACGCCTTCTACGGCCTGTCCATGACCAACGACGACGTCGTGGCCCTGGGCAAGGCGGTGCTCAAGGCCGAGCGCGACTTCAACGCGGCCGCCGGCTTCACTAAGGAAGCCGACCGGCTCCCCGAGTACTTCAAGCGCGAGGCGATCGCCCCCCACAACGTGACCTTCGGCATCAAGGACGAGGACCTGGACAAGGTATTTAATTGGTAACAAGAGACGATAACGCCGTCCAGACTCTCGGTCAGGACGGCGGGAGGCCCGGGGGCCCGGCCCCCGGGCCATCCGAAGCAGCCGCAGCGGCCTTCCAGGCGGGGGTCTGGGTCCTCGCCCGGCCGGGCGAGAGCCTCCGTGACTTCATGGCGGCGTCGCTGGGCTTCCCGGCGTCGTATATAGAGGGATCGGTGAGCACCGTGTTCCTGGACGCCTCGCCCGTGGACGACATCGACGCCGCCCTCGTAAAGCCGGGCTGCCTGGTCGCGCTCTCGGGGGCCATGCCCGGGCTCGTCGGCGCGGTGATGCGCCGCAGGAGCCCCTACGCCTCGTTCCGCACGGCTATAAGCCACGCCGGCGAATCTGCCGACGAGGCCGCGGGCGGCGAGGCCGCGGGAGGCGACCGCGGCCCCAGCGGCCCCGAAGAAGCCTGCCTCGTCCGCCTGAAGCTCTTCAACGCGGTCCTCCGCGACATGGGCAGGATGGTCATCGAGCGAGGAGCCTGGCTCGAATCGGCTGAGGCGGGCCAGGCGGCCCCGACCGCCGAGCTCCCCGGCGCTCCCGCCGCGTCGCTCATCCGCTTGCCAGCCTAGTCTACGCGCGCGCATACTGAACATCGGAGGCGCCATGCAGATCGCCGTAAAACTATTCGCCACCCTTAGGGACGGCCGCTTCGAGTCCGCGCCCATCGAACTCCCCATAGGAGCGCTCGTCTCCGACGCGATAGAGGCGGCGGGCGTGCCACCTAAGGACGCCGCCGTGGTCTTCGTCAACGGCCGCCACGCCGAGCCCGGCCGTCCACTGTCGCCGGGCGACGCCGTCGCGATCTTCCCGCCCGTAGGCGGAGGCTGAGCGTGGAGTCGATCGTAGGCTATCTTACGGCGGCCGCGCAGGCGGCCGGCGGCTTTATCCCCTGGTCGGCGGAGCTCGAGGCCGCCGGGCGTTACGGCCTAAGCCACCGAGAAATCGAAGCCGCCGCCCTTAAGGCCGGCCTCGTCCCCGCGCGTTACGCTCGCAATATCGGGACCATAGGCCTTGAAGGCCAGCGCGCCCTGCACCGCGCCCGCGTCCTTGTGGCCGGCTGCGGCGGCTTAGGCGGTAACGTCATCGAGGGCTTGGCGCGCCTGGGCGTTGGGTCCGTCGTGGCCGTCGACCCCGACGCCTTCGACGAGAGCAACATGAACCGTCAGCTCCTGTGCACCGTAGAGAGCCTCGGCCGCCCCAAGGCGGAGGAGGCCGCCCGCCGCGTCGCCCAGGTCAACCCCGCCGCCATAGTGACGGCCGTACGCGCGCGCCTGGGCCCTGACAACGCCGACGAGCTCTTGGCCGCTTGCGACCTGGCCATAGACGCGCTCGACAGCGTAAGCGCGCGCGTCTGCCTATCGGAGGCCGCGGCGCGACGGGGCATACCCTTCATACACGCCGCCGTCGCCGGCTGGTACGGCCAAGCCTCCGTGCAAGCGCCGGGCAGCGCGCTCGTCGCCGGGCTCTACGCGGGCGCCGGGGCGGACGGCGCCGACCGGGGCGAGGAGACCAGGCTCGGGAACCAATCCTACGGCCCGGCCTTCGCCGCCGCCTTAGAAGTCGCCGCCGCCTGCGCCATACTCTGCGGCCAAGGATCGGGGCTATCAGGGCGGCTCCTCACCTGGGATTTAAAGGCTGGAAGCTCGGCGGGCTTCGATTTGTAACGTTCTTCTAAAGCCTCGCTTGACCCTCCCCTTAGGGGAGACGCGATCCTCCTATGCAACGGAGGATCGAATATGGAAGAAATCGTCCTTGAAACGCGGGGCCTAGCGAAAAGCTACGGCCCCGTCCGCGCGCTCCGCGGCGTCGACCTGACCCTGCGCCGCGGGGAATCCCTGGCCCTGCTCGGCCACAACGGCGCGGGCAAGACCAGCTTCGTCGAATGCGCGCTCGGGCTTCGGAAGGCCGACGCGGGCCAGGCTCGCGTCCTGGGTCTGGATCCGACGGCCGATCGGCGCCGGCTCTTCGAACGCGTCGGCGTGCAGTTCCAAGAGTCGGGTTGGCAGGACCGCATCAAGGTCGGCGAGCTCTGTCGCCTCTCCGCCGCGCTCTACGCCTGCCCGCGGGACTGGCGCGAGCTCCTCTCCCGCTTCGGCCTGGCGGACAAGCTCGGCGCCTACGTCGCCGCGCTCTCGGGCGGCCAGCGCCAACGCCTGGCCGTGCTCCTGGCCTTCCTGCCCGGCCCTGAGCTCGTGGTCCTGGACGAGCTCACGACGGGCCTGGATCCCGCCGCGCGGCACGCGGTCTGGGACCAGATCGACGAGCTGCGTTCGGACGGCTGCTCCGTGCTCCTCGTCTCCCACTACATGGACGAGGTGGAGCGGCTCTGCGGCCGCGCAGCCATCCTCAAAGACGGCCAGATCATAGCCGAAGGCTCGCCTAAGGAGCTTACCCGACAGGCCGGCGCTAAGAACCTCGAAGAGGCCTTCCTGCGCCTCGCGGGCCCCGAAGGGTTGGTGGCGTGATGAAAAAGATGCTTTCGATATTTACCGTCGAGCTCAAGCTCGGCTTCCGCAGCGCCGATATGCTGCTCTTCGGCCTCGCCTTCCCCGTCGCCATCATGCTGCTCTTAGGCGCGGTCTCGGGTCCGGGAGGCGCCCCCCTGGCCTTCGGCGGCGTCGCGGCCATAGGCATCTGCGCCACCGGCCTCATGGGCCTCCCCCTGACCCTGGCCGATTACCGGCATAGGCGCGTGCTCAAGCGCTTCCAAGCCAGCCCGGCCTCGCCGGGGGCCCTGCTCGCCGCCCAGGCCTTGACCCAGCTCTGCGTAGCCCTGGCTTCCAGCGGCTTAGTCTGGGCGGTCGCCCGCTACGCCTACGGCGTGCGCGTCGTCGGGGGCTTCGGGCGCTTCGCCGCGGCCTACGCGGCTACGCTGGCGGCCATCTACGCCTTGGGCCTCCTCGTCGCGGCCCTGACGAGGAGCATGAAGGCGGCCAACGCCGCGGCCTCGCTCCTCTACTTCCCCATGTTCTTCCTGTCGGGGACCACGGTGCCCGCGGAGATCATGCCGCCGGCGCTCCGGGCCGCGACGGGCGTCCTACCCCTCTCGCACGGCGTGGAACTCATGAAGGCGGCCGTCATAGGCGTCCCCGCCGTCGGCGAGGCTTGGCGCTACGCCTTGCTCCTCGGCATAGCCGCCGTAGGGTATACTGTCGCCGCGCTGCGTTTCCGCTGGGACTGATTATTGGACGGCGCGACCTAGCGCTCGCCCGGGCCGCCGGGATTCCGGTGGCTCGGGCGGTCCCGCCGCCGGGAAGGATAGGAGACTTCTATGTACCGTATCGGGCAGTTCTCCCTGCTCTGCAAAGTGACCGTGAAGGCCCTGCGCTTCTACGAGGCGGAGGGCCTCATCGAGCCCGACAGAGTCGACTCCTACACCGGCTATAGATACTACGACTCGTCGCAGCTATCGCGCGTGCATCGAATCCTGGCCCTGAAGCAATGCGGCCTCACCGTCGCCGAGATACGCAGCGTGCTCGACGGCGTGGAACCCGCGGGCCTCTTCTCCGAGCGCAAGCGCCGGCTCGAGGAGGAGGCCCTGGCCCTGCGGTCGCGCATCGAGGCCATCGAGCGCTACCTGGAATCTTCGGCGCCGGGCGCCGGGCCTCGCTACGACGTGGTGATAAAGGATTTACCGGGGGCGCTCGTATATTCGAAGCGCATGAGGGTCCCCGATTACGACTCCTACTTCGAGCTGATCCCGGCCATCGGCCGCGAAGTCACCGAGGCGAACCCGGGCCTCCGTTGCGCCGAGCCGCCTTACTGCTTCATCGAATACCACGACGGCGAATACCGAGAGCGAGACATCGACGTGGAATTCTGCGAGGCGGTGACGGCCCGCGGCGCCGAGCCGCCGGGCATCCGCTTCAAGAGCCTGGCGCCCGTCGCCGAGGCCGCCTGCGTCATGCACCGCGGCCCCTACGCCGGGCTACGCGAGGCCTACGCGGCGCTATTTTATTGGATCGACGCGAACGGCCGCGCCGCCGCGGGCAACCCGCGAGAATCCTATATCGACGGCGTTTGGAACCGGAACGACCCGGCTGACTGGCTAACCGAAGTGCAGCTACCTTTAAGGCCGCGGGCCCCGGCTCAGGCCCCGATCGCGTAGAGCAGCGCCCGATAGGAGTAGAGATCGCATATCGACTCGACGAAGCCGATATTCTCGCGCGACTCGCTCGCCAATCCGCCCCGGAGCAGGGCCGGCTTGAGGCCCAGGTCCTTGGCGTGCTTGTACGTAGCCAGGACGCAGTGCTCGGCGCAGTAGCCGGCTAGCACGAGGGCGTCCAAGCCCAGGGCCCTGACGGCCTCCAGGGCCTTAGGCTCGATGAAGGGGCTCCCGGTCTCCTTCACGAAGCTCAAATCGCCGGCCTGGGGGCCGAGCCCGTCCATCCACGCGAAGCCGGGCGCGCCCTCGACCAGACCGGAGTCCGGCTCGCGGTGGCTCACCCAAAGGATCGGCAGCCCCAGCCGCCTGAACGCGGGCATGCCCGCCCCGACGTACTCGGCGGCCGAGGCGAGGCTCCCCGCCGCCGTCCCTTCCATGAACGCCTTCTGCATGTCGATCACCATGAGTCCCGCTCGCATGACGCCGCCTCCCTACTCGCCTATGACCTTAACAAGGACGCGCTTACGCCGGCGCCCGTCGAACTCGCCGTAGAAGATACGCTCCCAGGGGCCGAAATGCAGGCGCCCGTCGGTGATCGCGACCGTGACCTCGCGCCCGAAGAGCTGGCGCTTCAAGTGAGCGTCCGCGTTATCCTCGCCCACGTTGTGCCGGTATGCGGAGACCGGATCGTGGGGCGCGAGCCTCTCGAGCCAGGCCTTGAAGTCGGCGTGCAGGCCGGATTCCGCGTCGTTGATAAAGACGCTGGCGGTGATATGCATGGCGTTCGCCAGGCACAGCCCCTCGCGCACGCCGCTGCGCGCCACGAGCTCCTCGACGCGCTCGGTTATGTCGATGAAATCGACGCGCGAGCGGGTCTCGAACCACAGTTCCTCGGTTAGGGTCTTCATGAAGGGCAGTATAGCACCGTCTAGACGCGGTTCGTCGAATCTTTTTCTTGACAGATTCAGATTATCCCCATAGTCTTAAGATCTACTTAAGGTTTTCTTAAGATAGAGGAGGACTCATGAAACGCGCAATCTTATGTTTATTGGTGATCGCCGTCGCCCTGACCGGCGCGTTCGCGATGGGCGCAAGAGACCAAGGAAAGGCCGGCCCCCAGCTACCCGAACTAAGCCATGATGAACTGGTGGCTGCGGCGAAAGCCGAAGGCAAGGTCGTCGTCTATTCGATAACCTCTCGCATATCGAATGCGGCCGCGGAATTTGAAAAGAAGTACGGCATCAAGGTTGAATCGTCGAACCTTAAGGACGGCGAACTCATCGAAAAAGTAACTCGCGAAGTCGGCGGAAATATCCAAGGCGCGGATTTCGTCATCGCCCAGGATTCAGGCCGCGTGTACGGCCAGCTCATCGCCACCGGTTATCTAGTAAACTACGTCCCCCCGTCGATGAGGAACGTGATTCCTGCCCAGTACCAGAATCCGCTTACATTCCAGTTAATCAACAAAGTATTCATTTTCAATAGCGAAAGGACGCAGCAGCCGGTCATCCAAAACGTCTGGGAGCTTACCGAGCCGCAGTGGCGGGGCCTCGTACAGTTCAAGGATCCCAAATCGGAAGGCGTGAACGCGAATTTCTTAACGATGCTCACGTCGCCCGAATGGAGCGCCAAGCTTGAGAAGGCTTATGAGCAACGTTACGGGAAGAAGCTCGCGCTGACGACGAAGAACGCCGGTTATGAGTGGATTAAAGCGTTTTTTAGGAACGGCCTCGTACTCGGCAATAGCGATACGACCATCTCGGAGAACATCGGCATCAAGGGGCAACCCAGGACGACCATGGGCCTCTTCGTCTATTCGAAGACCCGCTACGACGCCACGAAGAACCTCGCCCTCCTACCCATGACCGAAGTGACTCCGTTCTCCGGCTTCATCTACCCCGCCTTCTTGATGCTTACCCGCAACGCTAAGAACGTCCACGCGGCTAGGCTTTTCATTGAGTTTCTACTCACCCAAGAAGGCTTCGCGCCCTGGGCTAAAGACGTAGGTTCGTACTCGTCGAACCCCGATATCCCGGTGAACCAGGGCGATCATCCGATCAGCTTCTGGCAGCCGCGCTTGGTCCATGAGGACCCACAGTTCCTCTTCGAAAACCGCGCCGCGGTCGAAGAATTCGTTAACAACATAACCTTCTAATCCAGCGGGTCGGGGATCCGAGGCTCGGCGGCTAGTCGCCGCCTCGTTTCGGATCCCGACGCCCCGGCGGGGAAAAGCCATGACAGCAGCGAACCGATTCAAGTCCTTCATACGGAAGCCCCACAATGTAATACTCGTCGCGCTGGCGATTAGCTTAAGCTTCCTGACGCTCTTCCCGCTCCTGTCGCTGGTGCGGGATACGGTAATCGTACATCCTTCTGAATTGATGTCCATACGAGGTTCCAAGCCGGGCGACCTCACCATTTTTCATTGGCGAAAAGTTTTCTTCGACGGCGAGACGAGCCAAAACCTTTTCTATAAGCCATTCTGGAATACTATCAACATCTCGCTCGGCGCTTGCCTCGTATCGCTCGTCCTGGGCGGCGGCGTCGCGTGGCTAATCACGCGAAGCGACCTGCGGTGGAAATCATTCATCTCCACGGCCTTCATCTTTCCGTACATCATGCCCTCCTGGACCCTCGCGATGGCATGGCTAAACTTCTTCAGGAACCGGCTTATCGGCGGCGCGCCGGGCCTATTCACCGCGTTGACCGGGATCGAAACGCCTAACTGGTTCGCCTATGGCGCCTTCCCCATCGTGATAGTCTTAGGCCTCCATTACGCGCCTTTCGCCTACATTCTGATAGGCGGGATTCTACGCAACATGGATGCCAATCTCGAAGAGGCTGCGGTCATCCTAAAGGCGAGCCGTTTTAAGATCTTACGCAGGATTACGATGCCTATCGTCATGCCCGCGATACTCTCGACCTTTCTCTTGGTGTTCTCCAGCTGCATGAGCGCCTTCGCCGTACCGGCTTTTCTTGGTACGCCGGTGCGATTCCAGGTCTTGACGACGCAGCTCTTCAGGACACTCAACGGCCTGAACCCAGGTTACGGATACATCATGGCATTGGTAATGATCGTGTTGGGTACGCTCATCCTCATGATCAACCAATGGTTCGTCGGCAAGCGAAAATCCTTCACGACGGTTACCGGCAAGAGCTCTAATATTTCACTCGTAAAGCTTCGATCCTTGCGTACGCCCCTCTCCGCGGGCTTAGTCCTGTTCATATTGGCCGTAGCCGTCCTGCCGCTCGTCACCTTCGCTATCGAATCCTTCATCTTGGCGCCAGGAGACTACTCGTTTAAGAACATGACGCTCCAATTCTGGGCCGGCGAAGGCCGCGTCGACATAGGAGGCGGCGAGCCGGGTATACTACTCAACAAATATATTTATCTCGGGCTCTGGAACAGCATCCGGCTTTCAGTCGTGGTCGCCTTGGTCGCCGGAAGCGTCGGCGTCCTGGCCGGATACGCCATCGTACGGACCCGCGGCACTCGGTTATCAGGCTACGTGAATAACCTAGCGTTCTTCCCATACCTGATGCCCTCCATGGCCTTCGGCGCGATTTATCTTTCGATGTTCGCGAAGCCGAATCTATTCATACCGTCCCTCTACGGTTCGTTCGCCTTGCTCGTGCTGGTCGGCGCTGTCAAGTATTTGCCCTTCGCCTCGAGGGCCGGTATAAACGCCATGCTCCAGCTCTCGGGGGAGATCGAGGAGGCGGGCCTCATACTCGGCGTGCCTTGGTGGAAGCGGATGACTCGCATCATTTTCCCCATACAGAAGTCTAGCTTCCTATCCGGCTACCTCCTGCCCTTCATCTCCTGCATGCGGGAGCTGGCCCTCTTCGTCTTGCTTATAACGCCGGCTAACCGCGTCCTGACGACCATGCTGTTCCAATACAATGAAAAGGGCTGGAACCAATATGCGAACGCGATCAACTTGATGATCGTCGTCATCGTCCTCGTATTCAACACCGCGATTAATAAGATAACCGGTGCATCCATAGACAAAGGAATCGGAGGTTAAGATGCCCGAAATAATCCTTAAGGACGTCACGAAGCGTTTCGGAAAATTCATCGCGGTCGACAAGCTGTCCATGACCATCGGCGACGGCGACTTCGTCACCCTCTTAGGGCCGTCAGGCTGCGGCAAGACTACCACCTTGCGTATGATCGCCGGCCTCGAGACGCCGACCGAAGGGGAGATCCTTATAGGCGGCAAGACCGTATTCTCCTCGGAGAAGGGCATCGACGTCTCGCCGGATAAGCGCGACGTCGGGTTCCTCTTCCAAAACTATGCGCTGTGGCCCCATATGACCGTCGAGCAGAACATATCCTTCGGTTTAGAGAACCTGAAGTGGGACAAGGAAAGAATCCGGGATAGAATAGCCGAGCTGCTCGCTATGTTAAAGATCTCCCAATTCGGCAAACGCTATCCGAGCGAGCTCTCGGGAGGGCAACAACAGCGCGTAGCCATCGCGCGTACCTTAGCCACCGGGCCGAAGGTGCTGTTCATGGACGAGCCTTTGTCGAACCTCGACGCTAAGCTGCGGACGGAGATGCGATCGGAACTTAAACGCCTCCACGCGGAGACCGGCAGCACCTTCGTATACGTCACCCACGATCAATTGGAGGCCATGACCCTTTCGACCAGGACCTGCCTGATGCAGGACGGCTTGCTTCAGCAATACGAACCGCCGCTCACGGTCTACCATCGCCCGGCGAATCGCTTCGTGGCCGATTTCGTCGGCAGCCCAACCATGAATTTCATAGAGGCCAAGGGCGACAACGTCAACCTCGACGAGATCAAGATCGAGCTTCCCGGTATGCGGTTGATCTTCACGCCCACTTCAGGCAGCCTAACGCTTCGAGCCGGCCAAGCCATAACGCTCGGCATCCGTCCCGAGTTCATTCGTATCGAGGAACGATCGACGCTCAGGGGTAAGATATACGCGACCCTGCCCTCGGGCATGGAGACGGTCGTGAGGATTCAAGTCGGCGAGAACCTACTTACATCGGTGGTTTTCGGCTCCATCGATTTCGACGTGGACGCCGACGTGGGGCTCGGATTCGCCGGCGATCATTGCATCGTTTTCGACGGAGAGAGCGGAGAGAAGCTGGCCCACGGTAAGCTCGCCGCGGTGTGATGGCGGCGGCGTCATGAAACGGCGTGTCCTTATCGTCGACGACGAAGCGCATATCACTGAACTCCTAGAAATGAGCCTCCGCCAGCACGGCTATGACGCCTTAGCAGTGCTCGACGGATCGGAGGCCCAGGAAGCCGCCGCGAGCTATCGCCCCGACCTCATACTTTTAGACCTTATGCTACCGGGCATCGGCGGCCTCGAGCTTTGCCGCATCTTTAGGCAAACGCCGACGACCGCCGACTTGCCCATCATCATGGTTTCGGCTAAGAGCGAAGAGACTGATAAGGTCATAGGCCTCGGGATCGGGGCCGACGACTACGTGACGAAACCTTTTAGCATCCGCGAGCTGATGGCGCGCGTCGAAGCCGCCCTGCGCCGCGGTTCCATCCGATCCGATCGGGACAAGCCTCGAAGCGGCCAATCTCTGCAGAATGAAGTCCGGTTCGAGCTAGGCGATGCATCGTTGATCCTCAACCCCGTAACGAGGTCAGCGCGGCTAAATGATAGTTCGCTATCTCTATCCCCCGCGGAATTTCAGATCCTATCCAGGCTCGTCAAGACCCCGGGTCAGCCGGCCGAACGGGGCGAGCTTATTGAGGGCGCGGGCTTAAGCGATGACGGAAAGGGCGGGCGATCTTTGGACGTACATGTCCGACATCTTAGGCAGAAGCTGGCCGAGATAAACCGCTCTCCTGAGATACGCACGATTCGCGGGGTAGGCTACGCGATAGATGTTTAGGATCGACGACTTCTTCGCCCTCGCCAACGAAGCGGCGGACGGCTCCGCCGCAAATCCCGCGCTCATCTGGACAGTGCGCTTAGCTGCCTTCGGGCTCCTCGCCGTCGCGGCCGTCGTCGTCATCTCTCTTTGGTTCGCTATCAAGGCTCTTAGTGGCAGGCGCGCGGATAATTCGATCGTAAGGAGAGCTCACCAGACGCCGAGCTCTCAAGACATTCAGTGCTTGGAAACTAGGCTAGCCGAGCTCGCCAGAGTTAACGACCGCCGCAGCAATTATATCAATTCGGTGTTCGCGACGATCTCCGACGGATTGTTACTGGTAGACCCGAACGGTGAGATAAGCCTGTTTACCCCCCGCGCGGCCGAACTCATCGGCCTCGATCAATCCATTTTCTTCGTTGGAGCGAAGAAGCTATCAGAAAGTAATGCGACACTCTCCGCCGCCCTCGAGCTAGCGAAAAAGTCTAAGCTCGAAGGGCGCGCCGAAGCCAGGGGCGTCGAAGGCAGCGGAAAGCGTACTCTCGACCTAAACGCAATCCGGATCTCAGACAAATATGACGGCTTTCGAGATTATGGCTCGCTCGTTATCGTAAGCGACGTCACCGAGCTACGACGACTAGAAGGCGTCAAGAAGGATTTCGTAGCTAATGTCTCCCACGAATTCCGAACTCCTTTAACCTTGATTTCAGGCTTTATAGAGATGCTTAGATCCGGCAACGAAATATCCTCTAAGGATCGGATTCGCGCGCTGGAGATAATCGAGATAGAAACGGAGCGCCTCAAACGGCTGGTCTCCGAGCTCCTCTCTCTATCAGAGATTGAACATCGCCTCCCGCTCCGTCGAACGGAGGCCTTCGACTGCCGCCCCTTGATAGAAAGGCTCGCGGAACTCATACGACCGCTATGCTCGGCGAAGAACCAGAGCTTGGAGCTGGAAATCGATCGCGTACTACCCTCGGTCGCGGCAGACGGCCATTGGTTAGACGTCGCCTTACGGAACCTCATTGAAAACGCCGTTAAATACGGGCGTGATCGCGGCCGTATCGTCGTAGGCGCTCGAGCGGAGGAGACCTCGGTCGCGATCTATGTCCGGGACGACGGCCCCGGCATCGCGGAGGAGGAGCATGTAAAAATCTTCGAGCGTTTTTACCGCGTGGAGAAATCCAGGGGATCCGCCTCCGGTGGGAGCGGCCTTGGACTCGCTTTAGTGAAGGATATCGCGGAACTGCTCGATGGCCGAGTCGAACTTGAAAGTAGCCTCGGAACTGGTTCGACCTTTACCCTCTATATCCCTCGAACATAATCTGGAGAGATACGTGAACGACGCCATGGTCATTTTAGCCGGACTACGGTATTCGGGCAGAAGCCTACTCTTGCAAAGGCTTGAGTTGGCGGGCTTCGCCTGCGTGGATAACTTGCCTCCGGCGCTCTTAGAAAGCTACGCGCTATCGGAACGAGGGACGGGAAGTCTCCTGCGAGCCGTCGCGCTTGATTCGAGCCGCGAAGGATCCGCTGAAACCGCGATCGATGCGCTCGTACGCATCCGAGAGGCGGGCATGCAGGCGAAACTCGTCTTCTTAGAGGCAGGCGATAGCGTCATAAAAGAACGACACGGCGAATCAGGCGGCGAAGCCGCGCCGCATAGCCCTGAAGATCTATACGCGCTTCGATCTGTTTTGGGTCCCCTCAAGGTACGTGCCGATCTGATTTTAGACAGCAGCTATCTCTCGCCTCAAGAGGAGCGGGATCGCGTCATAGCCCTCATCGCTCCGGGGATGCGCGCGCCCGATGCTACGGTCGCTTTTGAATCCTTCGGCTACCGCTACGGAGCGGCCCGCGGAGAGCTCATCCTCGACGCGCGATTCATCCCGAACCCCTACTACGTAGCGGCTCTCCGGCCGCTAAACGGCAAAGACAAACTGTGCTCTGACTACGTGTTGGACCAAGCCTGCGCCCGAGAGGCCCTAGAAGGTCTCATCGCCCTCTGTAAGGCTATGATACCGGCGTATAAGGCGCAAGGTCGCGGTACCCTTCGCGTCGCCATCGGTTGCACCGGCGGCCAGCATCGCTCCGTCGCCTTGGCGGAGGCCCTATTCGCCAGGTTAAGAGGTGATGGCGTAGAGGCTACTCTCAGCCACAGGGAGATGGTCGCCGGAAGGTACTAATTATTAAAACCGCCTAGCCCTCCCCCCGCAGCGCCGCGAGGAAGGCGGGCCCGTACTTCTCCAGCTTGGCCGCGCCGACGCCATAGACCTCGGCTAAGGCCTCCTCGTCGCGGGGCAGCGCCTCGACCATGGCGCGTAGGGTCTTGTCGGAGAAGACGACGTAGGGCGGGACGCGGCGCTCGTCAGCCAGGCGCTTACGAAGGGCGCGGAGCCTCGCATACAGTTCCTCGTCGGCTTCGCCGAACTCCCGCGGCTCGACGGCCTCCGACGCCTCGGGCTGCCGCCTTCGCCGCGTCCCGGCGGCCGCGGCGCGGCCCCCGCCGGCGGCGCGGCCGCCGCTCGCCCCTTCGATCAGGGCCTTGGGCGCCTCGTACGGCCCGCGCTCGCGGAAGAGCTCGTAGGCGGCCGGCGTGAGGACTAGGCTTCCGTGCTCCTCGTCGCGTCGTAGGTGCCCGGTGGCGACCAGCCGCCTGGCCAGCGCGGCCCAGCCCGCTTTGCCCAGCTCCGTCCCGATGCCGAAGGTAGAGAGGGCGCCGTGCCCGAAGCGCTCGACTTTCTCAGTGGCCTGGCCTAGTAATATATCGATAACATGTCCTGCGCCGAAGCGCTCGCCCGAGCGCTTGACGCAGGAGAGGAACTTGAGCGCCGCGACGCCGTAGTCGGCGTAGTCCTCGGGACCGCGCAGGCAGTTGTCGCAGCGCCCGCAGCCCTCGGCGGGGACCGGCTCGCCGAAGTGGGCCAGGATCAGGTTCCGCCTGCACAGGTCGCTCTCCGCGTAGGTCTTCATAGCCTCGAGCCGCCGGAGGGCCGCGGTCCGTAGCTCCGGCTCCAGGCCGTCGGACAGCCGCGCCTGGGCGACCGCGTCGCCGGCGCTGTAGAGGAGGACGCAGTCGGCGTCCAGGCCGTCGCGGCCGGCCCGTCCTATCTCCTGGTAATAGTTCTCGACGCTCTTAGGCAGGTCCGCGTGGACGACGAAGCGCACGTCGGGCTTATCGATGCCCATGCCGAAGGCCACGGTGGCGCAGACCACGTCCACGTCGTCGCGGACGAAGGCGTCCTGGACGCGCGAGCGGTGGTCGGCGGCCATGCCGGCGTGGTAAGCCGCGGCCCGCACCCCGGCGGCCGCCAAGGCCTCGGCCAGGCCTTCGGCGCGCCGCCTCGAGCCGCAGTAGACGATGCCCGACTGCCCGCGCCTGGCGCGGGCCAGCGCTATGATCCGGCCGCGCGAGTCGGCCTTGGGCTCCACCTGTATGAGCAGGTTGGGCCGCTCGAAGCCGCCTAGGCGCAGCTCGGGCTCGCGGAGCCCGAGCGCGGCGGCTATGTCGGCGCGGACGCGCTCGGTGGCGGTCGCCGTCAGGGCCAGCCAGGAGGCGCCGGGGAAGGTCTCGCGTAGGGCGCCGAGCTCCCGGTATTCGGGCCTGAAGTCGTGGCCCCATTCGGAGACGCAATGGGCCTCGTCCACGACCACGAGCGAAGGCGGCCGGCGCGCGAAGAGCCCGGCGATCCGCCCGCCCATGATCGATTCGGGCGCGGCGTAGACGAGGCGCGCGGTCCCGCCGCTCGCCGAGGCCTCGGCGGCCCGGCGCTCCTCGGGGCCTTGGCTCGAGTTGATGAAGACCGCCTCAACCCCGGCGGAGCGGAGCGCGGCGACCTGGTCGCGCATCAGGGCTATGAGCGGCGAGACGACCAGGGCCGGGCCGGGCAGGATGAGGGCGGGTATCTGGTAGCAGAGCGACTTACCGCCGCCGGTCGGGAGGACGGCCAGGCAGTCGCGGCCGGCCAGGACGTCGCCGATCACCTCGCGCTGCAGGGGCCTAAAATCGTCGTAGCCGAAGACCGACTTGAGGACGCTCTCTGGGGTAGGAACCATGCCGCTACTATACGCCCGCGCCGGCCGCGAGGTCGATGGCCTTGGCCAGCTCGTCCATCGTATAGGGCTTATCGATCACCGCGGCGCGAGCCTCTACCGGGAAGGCGCGCGCCGTCCCCTCGTCGTGGAAGCCGCTGGCCAGGACGAGCGGCAGCTCGGGCCTCTGGGCGCGCATGCGTAGGCCAGCCTCGTCGCCGCCTATCTCGCCCATGCGCATGTCCAGCACCGCGGCGAACCATTCGTCCGGCCGATCTGAGAAGAGGCGGATCGCCTCCGCCCCGTCGGCGGCGGCGATGGTCGCGTAGCCGAGCGCCTTAAGTATAAGCTCGGCGCTCTCGCGGGCGATGGGGTCGTCGTCGGCTAGCAGGACGAGCCCGCGGCGCTTCGACGCGCCGGTACCGAGCCGCTCCGAGGGCGCTTCGCCGTCGGCGGACTCGTACACGGGCAGGTACACCCTGAACTCGCTCCCCTTGCCCAGCTCGCTATCGAGTTCGACCACGCCGCCGTGCTGCCTGGCTATGGCCAGGACCATGGCTAGCCCGAGGCCGGACGAGGCCTCGCCGCCCTTGGTCGTGTAGAAGGGGTCGAAGATCTTGGCCATGTCCTGCCTGGCTATGCCCACGCCCTGATCCCTGACGCGGATCAGCCAATAGGCCCCGGACGAAGCCTCCGGGTGCGAGGAGAAGAAGGCGTCGGTCGGCGCGAAGCGCTCCAGGCTCAAGCGGAGCTCGCCGCCCTGCGCGGCGCCCTTGGGCCGCATGACGGTCATGGCGTGCCCGCCGTTGATGGCCAGGTTGAGCGCCAGCTGCTCCACCTGCCCCAGGTCGCCGAGCGCGCTCGCCTCCGGCAGGGGCTCGACGAGCCGCACGCGGACGCTCGCGTCCATGGAGCTCGAGGCGAACTCGGCCACGCGCTTCAGGGCCTCGTCCAGGCGGAAGGGCTTGGATTCCGGCGCTCGCCGCCTCGTCAAGGTCAGGAGCCGCTTTACCGACGAAGCGGCGCGCTGGGCCGAGCGCTCGATGATGTCGAACTCGGCGCGGAGCTCCCTCGGGTCGCTGCAGGCGCCGTCGTCGACCTCCTGCCGGATGACCGACATGGCCCCGACGATGCCGGCCAGCGTGTTATTGAAGTCGTGCGCTATGCCGCCCGCCAGGGTGCCTATGGCCTCCAGCTTCTGGGCGCGGTCCAGGTTGCGGACCTTCGCGATGTTCTCCTCGATCTTGCGCTTCTCGTCGGTCACGTCGCGGGCTATGGTGGCGAGGATGCGCCCGCCCTCGGTCGGTATCGGGAAGGAATCGCTCTGCACGATGCGCCTCGCGCCGTCGGCCCTGAGGATCTCCGTCTCGACGATGCGCCTCGTCCAGCGCGCCCGCTCGCCGCGCAGCACCGACTCGACGGCGCTCCGGATGCGCTCGGGCGACAGCCCGCCGGGCGGCTCGCTCTTAGACCGGATCTCCCAGTACGGGCGTCCGATAGCCTCGTCGGCCGCCACGCCGGTGAGGTGGACCATGGCCTCGTTCCAGCGGACTATGGTGCCGCGGACGTCGGTCAGGACGATGCCGTCCAAGGAGCGGCCGACGAACTCATCCAGGAGCATGGCCGCGTCCTCGAGCCGGCGCTTGGCGCTGGCCACGGCCCGTTCCGGCCGCAGGTCTACCCCCGTATAGACCGCCCCGCCGATGCCGCCGCCCAGGACTTTGCGCTTCAGCCTGACGGGAACCGCCGCCGGCCCGAGCTCGCCGCGCAGCTCCTCCTCGTCGCCGCCGGCGTCCGGCCTTTCGCCGCCGCGGCCGGCGGAATCCGGGTCGCGGGCCGGCGCGCCCGCCGGGGCTCCGTCCGATCCGGCGTCGGGCCTGAAGTAGGCCCCGAAGGGCCGGTCGCGCAGCTCCTCCGGGCTCGAGGCGCCGATCGCCCTGACGGCGGCGGCGTTGGCCCAGATGACGGCGCCCGCGTCGTCGACGTAGATCGACAGCCCGGCCATGCCCGAGAGCGCGCCTAAGGCCTCGCGCGCCGGAAGCGTCGTTAAAAATCCATAACGATCCATCGAAACGAGCATGCCGACGGACAGTATCACGATCCAATGGATGGCGAGGTTCGGGAAATCGATGCCCAGGCTCAGGAACACGGTGTCGGTGACGAAGCCTAGGAGCCCGGCGGATAGGTACGACCACCCCAGGATCTTAAGGCGCAGGCGCTCGCGCTTGGTCCGAGCCCGCGTCGACGCGCCGAAGGCCAAGATGACCGAGACGAGGACGAGGATGAAATAGTGGAGTACGAAGGCGTAGTAGAGCGCGTTCTTCCTGACCGCGAGCATCCAATAGCCGCCGCGGAACGTCGGTTCGTCGATGAGCCCGCCGGGTAGCGCGAGGCTCAGGAGCAGGGCGGGTACGTACAGGGCGGCCAGGGCCGTCCGACCCTTCGCCCCCTCTAAAGCGGGGCGCCCGACCACCCGCATGGTGAAGTGCAGGATGAGCGGCGGGAAGAAGCACCAGGCCCAGGAAAACGACTTATAGAGTGCGTAGGCCGATTCTTTGTCGGCGACGTACCAAAACGAGGCGGCGACGGCCCAGGTCGCGAAGACCGCGTTGAAGGCGACGGCCACGCGATTGGCCCGGCCCTTGGGATCCAGGCGGAACACCATGAAGGCGCAATGGATGAAGACGAAGGCGGCGGCGAGCGATAGCTTCGACAGGAAGCCGCCTAAAAGGCCCGGTTGCATGGATCAATTGTCAGGTTCGCGGCGGGTATTGTCAACCGCGGGCGGCCCGGCGCCCCGGATCCATTACGCCTCGGCCCGCAGTCCCCGCCGCTCCGCCGCGGCGCACGAAAATAAGGCCGCCCGCGACGCGTGTCGCGGGCGGCCGGGCTTACGATCGGCCGGGGGCGCGGAAGCGCTTAGCCCCGGTAGCAGAGTATCGGGCAGCGGGCCGCCGCGACCTCGTCCAACCTGCCTACGGGCGTGTTATGCGGCGCCTCGCGCAAAAGCTCGGGCTGGGCCTTGGCCTCCTCGGCGATCTTCAGCATCACCTCGGCGAAGGCGTCCAGGGTCTCCTTGCTCTCGGTCTCGGTGGGCTCGATCATGAGCGCCTCGGGCACGATGAGCGGGAAGTAAATGGTCGGCGGATGGTAGCCGTAGTCTATGAGGCGTTTGGCGATGTCCAAGGTGCGGACGCCCTCGGCCACGTCGCCCATGGCCACGAACTCGTGCATGCAGCGCCGCGGGTACTTTACCTTATACGCCTTCTCCACCAGGACCTTGAGGTAGTTGGCGTTGATGACGGCGTTCTCAGCCATGCGCCTGAGGCCGTCGCCGCCGAGCATGCGCAGGTAGGTATAGGCGCGGATGAGCACGGCGAAGTTGCCGTAGAAGGCCTTGAGCCGGCCTATGCTCTTGGACGGCATCGCGCTCGCGTACTTCTCGCCCTTCTTTACGGCGATAGGGCCGGGGAGGAAATCGACGAGGACGGGGGCCGCGCCGACCATGCCCACGCCTGGTCCGCCGCCGCCGTGCGGCGTCGAGAAGGTCTTGTGCAGGTTGTAGTGCATCACGTCGACGCCCAGGTCCACCGGGCGTACGACGCCGGCGATGGCGTTCATGTTCGCGCCGTCGCCGTACACGAGGCCGCCCGCTTGGTGTACGAGCCTGGCTATCTCCTCGATGTTGCGCTCGAAGAGGCCCAGGGTGCTCGGGTTGGTGATCATGATGCCGGCCACGGTATCGTCCAAGGCCGCCTTGAGGGCATCCATATCGACGCCGCCCTGCGCGTCGCTCGGTATAGTCACGACCTCGAGGCCTACCATGGAACAGGTGGCCGGGTTGGTGCCGTGGGCCGAGTCGGGGATGAGCATCTTCACGCGCTTCTTGTCCCCGCGGGCGACGTGATAGTTATGGATCATGAGCACGCCCGCCAGCTCGCCCTGGGCGCCGGCGGCGGGCTGCAGGCTGACGCCGGCGAAGCCGCCGGTGGCCTTGAGGCCCTCCTGCAGGCGCCACATGAGCTCCAAGGCGCCTTGGCTGAACTCGTCCCCGACCAGGGGGTGGCAGTTGGACCAGTTCGGGTTCATAGCCGCCCGGTCGTTGGCCTTGGGGTTGTACTTCATCGTGCAGGAGCCCAAGGGGTAGTACTGCGTGTCGATGGAGAAGTTCTTCTGCGACAGCCGGGTGAAGTGGC
>CALKWG010000002.1 GCA_938004315.1 uncultured Spirochaetaceae bacterium | reverse complement strand
CTTTTTCGTACCCGGCGGCCGACGCCGCGTTCGTACGCTTAGAAGCGATAGCTTAGTATCATCGCCGCGCGGTACCAAGCCCAGTTAGGGGTTTCCGTCGCCAGGATACGATTCTGGTAGAAATAATCTTTTATATCTTCAGGATCCCCTGTGAATTGCCGTTTGGATTGCATCTGAGCCAGAAGCGCCATGCTGAGGCGTGGAGCCAAGGTGATGTTGCCTAGTGCGCCTATAGTCCAACGCGGCAGGTGATCGCCCCAGTCTTCGCGGCCGGCGGTATCGTACAGATACAGATCGGCTTCGGCTAAGAAGCCTATGGTATTGAGCCGAAGAGGCATCTGGTAGCCTAAAAAGGCGTTGCCGTAGTAGTTCCAGCCGTTGCGGTTTTCGCCGGTGTCGGCCTCGAATAACCAGGATTCATCGGCGCTTGCAGCAGTAAAGGCGCGGTATTTGGCGCCATGGTAGGTGAGGAACACGATATGATTCCAGTCGCCGGGGACGATGGCCGCCAGATCGAATTGGAAGGTGCCGCCGGCTTCGACGCTCCAGACGAGACCAGCGAAGTCTGCCGGTACGAGATCCTGTTTCGGAGGCTCGGCGCTGAGCTTATTGAACATAAGGCCGTTCGCGATGGGGATATTCCAGGCCGTCCCCGCCGTCGCCTCGGCCGAGAAGACGAGGAAGGGCAGGGGGAGCCAACGGCCCTTGAGCCCGAGCTTGGTCGAAACCGGCGAGGCCGATGCCCATAGTTGGGCGCCGAGGCCATCGGTGATTTCCAGACTATGCGTATACTTGAGCTGCGTCTCGAGCGTCGTGGCGAAGGTAAACGCCAGCTCGTTGGCCTGGGCCGCTAAGGCCGTCGGTCCCGCGGCCGCCGCGGCGAGCGCCAAAGCCAGCGCTTCGAACCGCGCGAATCTTCCCTTCATGAGCTCCTCCTTATAGGTCGACATGGTCTATCTATGCTCGGCCACGCCGCGGCGCGCTAACTCGTCGCAACGTTCGTTCCAGGCCTCGCCCGCATGGCCTTCCACCCAGCTAAAGCGGGCGGCCAGCTCCACGGCGAGCGCGTCCAGGGCCTCCCACAGCTCCTTGTTCTTGACCGGCGTCTTCGAGGCCGTACGCCAGCCGTTCTTCTTCCAGGCCTTGATCCAGCTCGTTACGCCGTTCTTTACGTACTGCGAGTCGGTGCGCACCTCGATAGACGAAGGCTTGAGGCTCCCGTCGGCCATGCGGGCCTTGACGGCCGCTAGGCCTTCCACCGCGGCCTGGAGCTCCATGCGGTTGTTGGTCGTGGCCCTATCGCCGCCGTAGCCCTCGCGTATCTCGCCGCCGGCTAGGCAGACCCAAGCCCAGCCGCCGGGCCCCGGGTTCCCCGAGCAGGCTCCGTCCGTATAAACGATCGCTTTACTATCCATGGGGCCATCCTAGCATACGCGGGCTTAGCGTGGAACCAGCGCCAGGCTCAAGCCTGGGAGCCAGGTGATGAGCGCCAAGACCGCCAGCTGAAGGAGGAAAAACGGCAGGACGTCGCGATATATGCGTAGCACCGGCTTATCGAAGGCGTAACTCGCCAGGAACAGGTTCATGCCTATGGGCGGCGTCAGGAAGCCTATACTGAGATTGGCGATGAAAATCGCGCCTAAATGCACCGGGTCCACGCCGTAGACCGCGCCGAGCGGTATGACCAGGGGCGAAACCACGAGCACGGCGGAGAAGACGTCCATGAAACAGCCGACGAGGAGGAGGCTCAGGTTCAGCACGAGGAGGAAGAGAGCCTTGGAGCCCACGACCGAAGCCATCCAGGAGGCGAAAAGCTCGGGTATGCCCGCGTCCATGACGTAGAAGGATAGGCCGCGCGCCGCGGCGATGATGATGAGCGCACCGCCCGCCACCGGCAGGGCCTTGGCGACGGCGGCGTAGGCCGTTCGGGCGTCGAGTTCGCGCCGGCCGAGTCCCTCGACGGCTAAAAGGTAGATGATCGTCAATGCGCCGATCTCGGTGAGGCCCGCGAAGCCGCTGAAATAGAGGAGCGCGATGAATACGGGTATGAGGAGCTCGGGAAGGGCGACGACGAGCGCGCGTCCGGCGGCCTTCGGGTCGAAGGCGCGACGGCTGCCGTTCGCCTTAAGGCTCGCCACGACGCCGGCGCCGCCCATAGCCGCCGCCATCAAGATGCCGGGGACTATCGTAGCCAGGAACAGATCGCTGATGGAGAACGCCCCTTCTCCCTGGATGATGAACTGGGCGTTGATGGCGTAGAGGATGACGGCGATGCTCGGCGGGAAGAGGAGCCCTACCGAGGAGGATGCCGTGAGCAGGCCGCGCGAGAAGGAATCGGAATAGGAGCCCGACCCGGAGAGGACATAGGCTAAGACGCCGCCGAGCGCCAGTATGGTGACCCCGTTCGCGCCGGTGAAGGTCGTGAAGAAGGCGCAGACGATGACCGCGGCGACGGCCTCTCCGCCGGGTAGCCAGCCGAAGAGCTCCCTGAAGACCGCCACGAGCCGCTTTCCGGCTCCCGACTCTGAGAGCAAGAAGCCGGCTATCGTGAAGAGCGGGATGGCCGGCATGCTCGCGTTTTTAAACAGGCTATACGCCTCGCTGGGGATGAGCTCGATGGGTGAGCCGGAGGCGATGAAGAAGACGGCCGCCGCGCCGGCGATAGCCTGATACAGGGGCAGGCCGAAAGCCGCCGCGACCGCGAAGAGGACGGCCAGCGGGATCGCGGCGACGCCATAGAAAGCGCCGAGGGCATAGGCCGCGTCGCCTAGCCATGACGGCTCAAGACCCAAGGCCATGGCCAAGTTCGAAGCGGCGCCTAATCCGAGTGCGAGCGCCGCGACGGCGGCGGGAACCATCCAGAAGGCGGCCTTCCCGCCGCGCGCCAGCCTCGACGCGCCGACCGCCGCCATGCCGAGGAAGGCCAGCGGCATGGGGGCGAGGAGGACCTGCACCGGCAAGCCTATGAAGCGCTCGCCAGGGGCGAAGCCGATAGCCAAGAGCGATAGCGACGCTATGAAGAGCGCGGCGTCGACCCCGACGCCCAAGGCGTCTATCCAGGGCTTGGCGCCGCGGCCGCCTTCCGACGCCATGCCGCTCAGTCGAAGCTGCTTGCCGCGCAGGGTCGCGAGCCAGGCGGAGAAGTATACGAGCGCCATCATCACGTATTCGGCGATGCGCGGGGCGCCCGGTATGCCCCGATAGATCGCCCGCGCTAAGATGAGGTCGATCGCGGAGACGGCGACGAGGGCGCCGGCGGCGGCGAAGGCGAGGGGGGCGACTAGTCGACGCGCTAGGCCATCCGCCGGCTCGATCCTGATCGCCGTCTCGTCGATTCGCTCGCGGCTCAACGCCTAAGCTCCGCCACGGCCGCGTCGATAGCGCGCCTAAAATCGGCGCTGAACCACTCCGAAAGGAGGCCTTGCATGCGGGCTCCTGTGAAGAGCTCGTTCCATTCCGCTAGCTGCGCGTCGCTCATGCTCGGGACTATGAGGCCATCCCTCGTCATAGAGGCTATGGCCTGCTCCTCGAGCTTGAACGCCTCCTGGGCGATCTCCGCCGCTATGCGGTCGGCGGCCTCCTTGAGCGCGGGGCGCAGCTCCGCGGGCACGCGGTCCCAGCTGCGCTTGTTAATGAGGAGCGCGCCGAAGAAGGGCGAGAGCCTGAAGCCTGACATATGGGTGACCGAGCGCCGATACTGGCTCCAGAGCGTCGCCACGACGATGGGGCTGGTGTAGCCGACGTCCAAGGCGTTGGAGTTGAACTGCAGGAGCATGCTCGAAACGTCCGACTTGACCGTCCGAGCGCCGATGGCTTGCATCTGTCTCATGAGCGCCTCTTGGTCGGCGTCGACGCCGATACGCGCGCCCGATAGGTCGGCGGGCTTGGCGAGCGGCCTGTTCGAGAAGAAGCGCAGCCAGCCTCCTTGCGCGACCGTCACGACCTCGTATCGATCGCCCAAGCGCTCGGCCATGATCGTCGTCAGCGCCCGTATGGCCCGCGCGAACTCAGCGTCGGAGCGTATGACCGATGGCATCGATAAATATAGGAAATCTTTGTCAAGGTAATAGAGACCGGTCGTCTCGATCAGCCCTCCGTCGAGCGAGAGCCGCATCTTCTGCAGGATGTCGGCTTGGCTGGCGTTGGCCATGGAGCGCGGGAAGGCGAGCCGCACGCGGCCGCCGGAGATCGTAGCCCACTCGGCGGCCAGCCGCCTCAATCCGAGATCCCAGGGGCTGTTAACCGGCACCGCGGCGGCGACTTGCAAGGTTATACTTTGCGCGCCGAGGCCGGCGCTTATGAACGAGCTGAAGATGAAGAACGCTAGAATCGATCGACGCATGTGACGCTCCGATATCGTTTAGAATACGCGATGCAGCTGAGAGCCGATCGAGCGGCCATGGCTTCGCGCCCTAGAAAAAGAGATCGCCCGATGAATTAAGATAATATTCAGCCTTCCGCCGCGCCAAGACGTTGAAGAGCGTCCGTTCAGGATGGGCGGCCGGGTCGACGGCAAGCGCCGCTTCCAGCGCCTTCGTGAACGCCGCCTCGTCGCCGTCGGGCAGGGCTATGAGGACGGCGTACGAGACATAGGCCGCGGCCGAGCCGCCGCTCGAGGCTTTCAGCGCGGCCTCATAGGCCGCGAGGGCCTTGTCACGGCTCCCGCCGAGCTCGGCCGGCATAGAGGCGTAGATCTGCATGGCCAGCTCATAGACGGCCCCGGCTTCATTGCCCGGATCCAGCTCGAGCGCCCGTTCAAGCATGGCGAAAGCCTGCGGCAGCCGGGCGGCGTTCGTAAAGTCTAGGGGATTGGAGCCGAAGGCGGCGAAGATCGAGGCGGCGCCGTAGTAGAGCAGTGGGGCGTCGCGCTTCTTGAAGCGACGCAGCGGATCGGCGACCGGGTAGCCGAGGCGGACCCCGTCCGCGTCGAGGATGAAGGACGCCTCGAAGAATCCCGGGCTGGTGCGTTGTATGAACGGCTCGAGGACCCCGAACGCACGCCTATAGTATTCTCTAGCCCGCGCGCCCCGCGTCTCCCGTTCGGCGAAGGCCTCATCCGGGAGATAGAGGGTCTCGCCTTCAATAAAGGCCGTTCCGTACAAGAGGTAGAGCGACGCGAGGGTCGTGGCCGTCCCGGCGTCTTTCGGCGCGGCGCGGTAGGCGACTTCAGCCACCTTAATATAGGCGGGGAGAGCTGCCTCGGCCGCCAAGAAATCGTTTTCTGCGAGCAGGGCTTCGCCCGCGTAGCGCCCGGCGTTCAAGACCGCGCAGGAGGACGGCAGGAGCGAGCAGCAGAGGGCGAACGCGGCTGCGTAAGGTATGCTTTTCACGGTTTCAGTATGCGGCGCGCCCCCGCCGGCTGTCAAACGGCCGCGCCGGAACCGGGGGGCCTCGCCAAGCGGCGACGAGAGGTATACAATCCCCGATCATGTTAAAGGAATTCGCGACCCTAAAGCCTTACTTCAAGCAACATTGGTGGCGTTACGCGCTCGGCCTGTGCTGCCTGATCGCCGTGGACGCGGCCCAGCTCCTCCTGCCCCAGTTCATCCGACGCGCGATCGACGCCATAGCCGCCTCGGCCGGGGCCCAAGAGGCGGTGCTCGCCATCGTGGCCGCCATGGTCGGCACGGCGGCCTTCGTGGCCTCGGGACGCTTCCTCTGGCGCTTCTTCATACACGGCGCCTCCAGGCGCATCGAAACCGCCCTGCGCGACCGGCTCTTCGCCACGCTCATGACCCTGCCGCCGTCGTTCTTCAACAAGAGCGCGGCCGGCGACCTCATGGCCAGGGCGACGAACGATATGCAGTCGATACGCATGGCCACCGGCATGGCTTTCGTCGCCTTCGTCGACGGCGTCTTCATGGCCGGCGCCATCCTCATCATCATGTTCGCCCAGAACCCCGGCACGGCCATCTGGACGGTTACGCCCCTGCCCCTGGTAACGGTGCTCATCGTCTTCTTCGGCAAGGCGGTCGGAAAGCGCTTCAAAAAGGTCCAGGAGATCTATTCCGACTTAAGCTCGGTAGCCCAGGAGACGCTCCAGGGCATCAGGGTCGTCAAGTCCTTCGTCAAGGAGGACCATTTCTCGGTTAAGTTCGCCGAGCAAAACGATCGCTACCGCGACGCGTCCATGTCCTTGGTGAAGATATTCGGTTTCTTTTTCCCTTTCATCGCCTTCTTAGGCGGCCTGGCCACGCTCATATTGCTGGGCGTCGGCGGCGCGGCGGTCATCGAGAACCGCATGAGCCCCGGCCACCTGGCCGCCATGTTGGCCTACCTGGAGATGCTCCTGTGGCCCATGCTCGGCGCCGGTTTCACCGTCAACATGATACAGCGAGGCGCGGCCAGCCTAAAGCGCGTCAACGAAGTGCTTACGACGACGCCGGAGCCGCGCTACGGCGCCGGAGCCGAGCCGCTGCCCGAGGCCTCGCCGCGCGGCGACATCGAGTTCAAGTCCCTGACCGTGGTCTACCCCGAGGCGACGAGCCCCGCCTTGGACGGCGTTAGCCTCGTCCTCCCCGAAGGCAAGATACTCGGCGTGCTGGGCCGCATCGGCTGCGGTAAGAGCACCCTGCTTAAGACCCTCGGCCGCATCGTCGAAGCGCCGACGGGCGCCGTGTTCATAGGCGGCGTGGACATCAACGCCTTCGAGCTCGAGCGCCTACGCTCGGCGCTCGGCTTCGTCCCCCAGGATAGCTTCCTGTTCTCGGACAGCATCAGGGCGAACGTCTGTTTCGCCAGGCCGGACCTGCCGGCCGAGCGCTTCGAGGCCGTGATCCGCGCCTCGGCCCTCGATAAGGACCTCTACGCCTTCCCCCAGGGCTGGGATACCGTGGTGGGCGAGCGCGGCCTTACCCTCTCCGGCGGCCAGAAGCAACGCGTCGCCATAGCGCGGGCCCTGGCCTGCGACCCCGAGCTCCTCATCCTGGACGACGCGCTCTCGGCGGTGGATACCGAGACCGAAGAGCGTATCATGGAGGCGGTCATGGCTGAGCGCCGAGGACGGACGACGATACTCGTCTCCAACCGCATCACCGCCCTGCAGCGCGCCGACCTGGTCGCCGTCCTAGACGGCGGGCGGCTCGCCCAGTTCGGGACGCCCGAGGAGCTGGCGGCCGAAGACGGCTTCTACGCCGAGATCGCGGCCATGCAGGCCCTAAGCGCCGAACGGGCGGAGGCTTAGCCATGGCCGATTTCTTCGAGAACGACGAGATAACCAAGAGCTACGACGGCGCCATCGTGCGGCGCATCTTCGGCTATGTGCGGCCGTACCGCAAGCTCCTGTTCTTCGCGACCCTGGCCCTTATCCTGAGCACCGCCGGCGAGCTCCTGTTGCCCGTGATCGTGAAGGGCACGGTCGACGACGCGCTCGTCCTGAACTGGGCCGCCTTGGACGAGTCGGCCGAGGCCCGCGCGCGGGCCCTGGGCCTCGAGCCGGACGCCCGCGCCCCGCGGGCCGACGGCCGGCTCTATCTGCGCCCGGCCGAGCTGGCCGGGCTTCGAGCCGCGGAGCGCGCGGCCTTGGTCGCCGAGGGGCTCTTGGACGAGGGCCCGTACTACTTAACGCCCTGGTCCGACGAGGCCGAGCTACCGGCCTCGATCCGCGAGGCGATCGCCGTCGGCCGGCCGGCCCCGGGCCGTCCGGCGTCCGGCCCCTTCCTCGCCGGCGGCTACTTCGTCGCGACCGAGGCTTACGTCAAGGCCTTGGCCCCGGCCGACGCCCGGGCCCTGCGCGCCCGCGACCTCGGCGCCGCCAGGCGCAACGCCTTCGCCCTGCTCGCCATACTGGCGGCCACCCTCGTCGCCGCCTTCGTGCAGACCTGGACCACGAGCCTCATAGGCCAACGCGTGATGAAGGACCTGCGTATGGACCTTTTTAGGCGCACGACCGGCCAGTCGCTGGCCTTCCTCTCCAAGCAACCGGTGGGCAGGCTCGTCACGCGCCTGACGAGCGACGTCGAGACCATCAACGAGTTCTTCACGAGCGTCGTCGTATCCTTCGTCAAGGACCTGTCTATCATGGCCGGCGTGCTCGCGGTGCTCCTGGCCATGAGCCCCCGCCTGGGCCTCGTGGCCATTCTGACCCTGCCGCCGGTCCTCGTCGCCACGAGCGTATCGCGGCGCAAGGCCCGCGACGCCTTCCGTAAGCAGCGCACCTGGCTGTCCAAGGTCAACGCCTTCATAGCCGAGCACATAGCCGGCGTCGCGGTGGTCAAGCTCTTCGGCCGCGAGCGCGCGAGCGCCCTCGATTTCGAAGGCAAGGATCGCGAGCTCATGAAGGCGAACCTGGGCGAGATGTACGTCTTCGCCACCTTCAGGCCGCTCATCGAGTTCTTCTCCGCGACGAGCACCGCGGTCATACTCTGGTACGGCGCGGGCCTGCACGCGACGAACCTCATCTCGCTCGGCACCCTCATCGCCTTCGTCAACCTTATCCGCATGTTCTATTCGCCCCTGCAGGATATCTCGGAGAAATACACCATACTGCAGAGCGCTATGGCCGGCGGCGAGCGCGTCTTCAAGCTCCTGGACGCCGACGAACGCATACCCGACGCGCCGACCAAGCGCCTGCCGGGCAAGGCGCGCGGGCGCATCGAGTTCGACCATGTCTGGTTCGCCTACAAAGGCGAGGACTGGGTCATCAAGGATCTGTCCTTCGCCGTGGAGCCGGGGGAGACGGTCGCCATCGTCGGGTATACCGGCGCGGGCAAGAGCACCATCGGCTCGCTCATCGCCAGGCTCTACGACGTCCAACGCGGCGAGATACGGCTGGACGGCGTCCCGATCAAGGACTTGCCCCTGGGGCAGCTGCGATCGAGCGTCCGCCCGGTCATGCAGGACGTGTTCCTCTTCTCAGGCAGCGTCGCCGAGAACATCGACCTCGGCCAAGGCCTGCCCCGGGAGACCCTGGAGGCCGCGGCGCGCGCCGTGCACGCGCACGAGTTCATCGGCAAGCTGCCGGGCGGCTACGACGAGAAACTCGGCGAGGGGGCGGCGACGCTCTCCTCCGGCCAGCGGCAGCTTTTGTCCTTCGCCCGCGTCGTGGCGCACGACCCCGCCATCGTCATGCTCGACGAGGCCACGAGCTCGGTGGACACCGAGACTGAGCGCCTCGTACAGGCGGGCCTCGAGGAGCTCATGCGCGGCCGCACCACCGTGGCCATAGCGCACCGGCTTTCCACCATACGCCATGCCGACCGCATCTTAGTCCTGGCCGAGGGCCGATTAGCCGAATCGGGCCGCCACGACGAGCTCGTATCCAAGCGCGGCATATACTATACTCTCTACAAGCTTCAATACGACGCCGCCTCGCGGACGGGCGCCTAAGGCGACGGAGGGATGATCCGGGCATGAAGACCGAAAGCGATTTCAACATACTGGCGCTCGTCTCCCCCGCGCTCGCCGAGCCTATCGCCCAGGCCCTCTCGCCGTTGCCGGGCTGCGCCCTCGAGCTGGCCCACGACCAGGACGAGCTCTTCGGAGCCGGCTCGCGTCGCCGGGCGGACCTGGTGCTCCTCGATCCGGCCGTGGCCTCGCTGCACGCCGCCGACGGCATAGCCCTCTTCAAGGCCGCCTGCGAGGGTTGCGAGATCGTGCTCCTCTTGGACGACCACGACATCACCGTGGACGTGGAGCTCATGAAGATCGGAGCCTACGGCGCCTTAGGCACGCCCCCGGCGCCCGAGCAGCTGCATGAGCTCGTCCGCGGCCTTATGGAGCGTAAGGAGATAGAGCGGGAGAACCGCGCCCTCATCGAAGCCTTGGGCGAATCGCGCACCCAGAATATCGTGTCGCACAGCCCCGAGATGGAGAAGGTCCTCTCCATGGCCGCCCGCGCGGCCCGCTCCGACTCCACGGTGCTCATTACCGGCGAGAGCGGCACCGGCAAGGAGCTCATAGCCCGCGCCATCCATCTCCTGGGGCCCCGGAAGAACAAGCCCTTCGTGCCGGTGAACATCGCGGCCCTGCCTGAGAACCTCATCGAGAGCGAGCTTTTCGGCCACGTGAAGGGCTCCTTTACGGGGGCTATGAACGAGCGCAACGGCCGTTTCGCCCTGGCCAACGGCGGGACGCTCTTCATCGACGAGATAGGCGAGATACCGCCGGGCATCCAGGTCAAGCTCCTGCGCGTCATCCAGTTCGGCAGCTACGAGCGGGTGGGCGAGAACGCCGCCCGCGAGGCCGACGTCCGCATCATCGCGGCGACCAACCGCGACCTGGAGAGCGAAGTCCGCGCCGGGCGCTTCAGGGCCGACCTCTACTACCGCGTGAACGTCGTGCCGGTGAACCTCCCGCCGCTCCGCGAGCATCGGAGCGACATCCCCTACCTCGTCGAGTACTTCATCAAGAAATACGCCGTGCGCAACGGCAAGGACGCCAAGGGCATCACCGCCGAGGCCATGGCGCGCATCATGCGCTATCATTTCCCCGGCAACGTCCGCGAGCTCGAGAACGTCATCGAGCGCGGCGTCGTGCTCTGCCGCGGCAGCTACCTCACCGAGACCGACATCTTCCTGCCGCTCGAGGAGGAGGAGGCCGATGACGAGCCGCGCGGCGCGTACGAAGAGGTGATGGGCGATTTCGAACGCCGGTACCTCGCCGGGGTGCTCGAGCGCTGCGGCGGCAACAAGAGCGCGGCGGCCCGGGAGCTCGGCATCAACGAGCGCCGCTTCCGCTACCGCCTAAAAGTCCTGGGGATGGAGAAGTAGGCGCTCGGCTCAGGGGCGCCCGCCCACGTTCATGTTAGAACGAGCCTAAGAAATCCGCCCGCAGGAGCTCCTCGGCTGATCGGACGGCCTCGCTAGCGGCCTTGAGCGCGTTGAAAGTCTCGAGGTCGATGTACTTCACGGCGAGCGGGCGCTCGACCGACAGGCGCGTTAGGCCGTCGTCCCAGACGCTCTCGGCCGGCGAGAGCATGACCGGCTTGCCGTAGCGCGACGAAAGCGTCGTGAAGACTGAATAGTGGTCCATCCTCGATTCGTTGATCGCGAAGATCATGACGAAGAGCCGGCCATCGTAAAACTGGAAGAAGGCGCGGCGGACGTACGATAGCCCGCTCACCTCGATGATGCTCTCGTTCGGCCGCGGTAGTAGGCTCACGTCCGGCTCGCCGCGATAGAAGTACAAGCCGTCGGCGCGGAGCGCCGCCTGGACCTCTTCCATGCTCATACCCAGGCTGATGCCGCGGAACTCGCGCGGGACGGCCGAGGCTGCGGCGTCGGTCGGCGTCGGGGGCTGCGCCTGCGGAGAGCCGAAGCTCGTACCGGGAGGCAGGGCGGTTTGGGCGAATGCGGCGCCGCCGGCCATGGCGCACGAGAGGATCGCGATACAGGCTAGCCGTATGAGCCGCGCGTTCGGGAATAGACGTCTTCGTCCCGGTCTTACCATTACCAACTCCCCCTCCGAACGGCAGGTCATCGAGAAAGCGCTATGGATAGCGCCGTCGTAAGCTTCAAAACGTCGTCGTTTCCTTTGCGGACTCGGTCCGAAAGCATGGCCGCGATGCTCTTCGTGAGCTTCAAGGCCAGGTCGGGCCGCTGACCGCACAGCTCCTCGTAGGCGGGCCTAGCCAAGGCGAAAAGTAGGCAGTCGCCGACGGCGCTCACCGTCGCGCTCCGCGGATGGTCGCCGAAGAGCGACATCTCGCCGAAGACCGGCGCCGTGCCCGCCGCCAATCGGGTCATGGACTTCTCCGCGTGGCCGAAACCCTTGCCGGCGATCTTCAGCGTGAGCTCCTTGCTGACGTCCACCGTGCCCTCGAGGAATATATACATGGTATCGGAACGTTCGCCCTCGCGCATGACCGTCTCGCCGGCTTTAACGCGCTCGAACGACCCGCGCCCCTCAAGGACGTCCGAATCGGCGTCCGAAAGCCCCAGGCGGGCGCAGACCGCCCGGAGCGACGTTCGTTCGCGGCCCACGCTAGGCCTCCCCGCCAATTAGAAAGGCGCGGTGGCTCGGCCCTATGAGGTATGACGGGTCGGGCGCCAGCGCGCTCCGGCTACCCGGCTTCTGCCCCTCGCCTATGTCGATGGCGGCCTCTTCGAACTTCCGCTTGATGAAGGCGTCGATGGCCCCCGAATCGTTCGACAGGTTATCGTCCAGGCTGACCGCCTTCTCTACGGAGAGCACGCCGGCTAAGACGGCCCGCCGATTGGCGATGAACCAGGCGGACGCCTCGGCGAAGCTCTTGCCGACGAGCGACGCGGGGAAATCCTCGGCGCGCAGGCGCTTGGGCTCGAGGCCGAGAGGAGCTCGCGGGCGGCCGAGGGCAGGCCCGCGCCCGCGCCGGGGGCCGCCAGGAGGAAGCCGGTGAACTCGCCGTGTAGCACCACCTCGTCCACGCCGGCCCGCCGTAAGTGCTGCTCGCTGGACGCCTTTTTGATACCGGCGCGGAGCGGCAGCTCGGGGGCCACGGCGCGCGCGGCCAGGGCCGACAGTATGGTGCGTTCGTCCGCCCCCGCGTCGCCGTCGGGGCCGGTATCGTCGGGTACGAAGATACAGGCCGAGGCTTTATCCAAGGCCGCCTTGCGGAGCGCCGCCTCCTGGGTATGGTCGCCGCGCACGAAGCTTAGGTCCAGCTCCGGATGCCGGGCCTTGATGGCCTCGAAGGCCTCGGGCGATAGCGCGTTCACGAGGGCTACGGCCTCGGCCTCGCCCTCGAGCGCGTCTAAGACGCCGTCGGCCTGGGCGTTCCAGCCGCACACGACGATATGTCCCTTGAGCCGTAGATCCTGCAAACCTCTACCCTCCCGAATGCGGCGCTCGACGAAGAGCGACGCGGCGGTACCGGATACGACCGCCGTGATGACGATGCCCGAGAGCATGAGGAAGCTCGCGGCTATCTTGCCCGCGGCGCCGACGGGGTACTTGTCGCCGTAGCCTACGGTCGCTATGGTTACGAGCGCCCACCAGAGCCCGTCCCAGACGCTGGCGAACTGATCCGAGCCGCGGCCGCGCTCAGCCAGCCATACGAGGAGGCCGAAGGCGACGGTAGCGCCGCCGAGCAGGGCGAAGGGCAGGGCTATACCCGAGCGGCCGAGCCTGACTATGCGGCGGACGAGCGAGCGTCGGCGGCGCTTGGCCGCGGGCGAGGGGCGTGCCATATACACAGAGTATCGGCCGCCGCGCCTACGTCGGCAAGCCTAGGAGACGATAGAGCGTATGGTAATGCGAACGGACGACGAATCCCCGCGCGTCATAGCCGAGACCGATAGCTACCTCGTCGCGTATAAGCCCGCCGGTATGCATAGCGCCCCGGCGAAGGGCCGCGGAGCCGAAGGAGCGACGCCCTCGCTCTTCGACTGGGCCGCCGAGCGCCGCCCCGAGCTCGCGGCCGTCAAGGGCCGCGCGAAGGGCGAAGGGGGCCTCGTCCATCGCCTGGACCGCGATACCCGCGGCCTCGTGCTCTTGGCCAAGAGCGATGAAGCCTTCGCCGCCTTCGAGCGCGCGTCGGCCGCCGGCCTCTTCGTCAAGGAATACGACATTAAAGCCGCCGCCGACGGCTCCGGCCTCGACGGTTCGCGTCCGCTTCTGGCTTGGCCGGGTCTCTTCGCCCCTGGCAGTTCCGTCGAACCGTCCGACGCGATAGCCGCAGCGGATCCGGCGGCGAGGAACTGGGCCCGATCGGCCGGGCGCGCTCGAGCCCAGGCCGCCGCCGGAGCGCTGCCCGGCCTTACGATCCGCTCCTTTTTTAGGCCCTTCGGACCGGGCGCGGCGCGGGTGGCCGCCGCGCTCAGGCCGGCGCCGCATAAGCAGTGGACAGACGCGGCCTATGAGACGAAAGTCCTGAGCTGCCGCGCGGAACTCGGGGCGGACTATACGTCTATCGAAGCGAGGGTCTCCCTCAACCGAGGCTTCCGCCATCAAATTCGGGCGCAGTTCGCGTGGCTGGGGCTGCCGCTCGTCAACGACGCGCTCTACGGCGACGAGGCGGAATGCGTCGGGGGCGGGGACTCTCGCCTCGGCCTGGTGGCCGTGGCGCTCAGCTTCCCCGATCCGGCGGACGGAACGACGGCGCGCTATACTCTGGCCTGAGGCCGTCGTCTCCGAACGCGGCGGACGCCATAGGAGCAGGGGCGGCCGCGCAGCCGCCGAGCGACCTCGTCGCTCGACAAAACGGGCGGCAGCTTATAGGATATCCTCATGGCAGAACAAACCGCGTTCGACACCCTGGTACTTGAACTCGGCCCCCAAGAGCGTTCGGAGCTTCTATCCCGTTTAAGCCGCGCCACGACCGTCAGCTCCGAGCCGCTACGCATACTGAGGGCCGACGACGAGCGGCATATCGACTATGCCGCGGCCTACCGCGAGCTCGGTTTCTTCTCCCGCTTGATCATATCGGTACTCAGCATGGTGCGCGGCAAGGATAAGGACGAGCTCGTACGCGACCGCTTCCTGCGCTCGCTCGCCCGCGAGGCCGAGTCGGCGGCCCCCGGCCTAGCCGACGCCAAGCGGCGTGTCTTCCTCGAGCCCTTCGTCGAGGAGCTCAGGGCGCTGAAGCTCGCCGCACGCTACTTCTACGACCTCCTCGATAAGACCCTCGAGAAGAATCGCGCCCAGTTCTTCGCCTTCCTCGCCTCGCTCCGTTTCGAGCGCACCCACCAGGAGCTCGAAACCGAGGCCGATCCCTTCATCTACGCCGACCGTAACCGCCTGGCCGACGACAACGACGTGCGCATAGCCGTAGCCTCCGCCTTCGAGTCCGCCTTGGGCCGGATGGAGGAGGATCACCGGCGCGCGATGCTGCAGGACGTGAGGAACCTGCAGTGCCTGAAGAAGCTCTCCGGCTTCCTCTTCGACCGCATGCTCAACGCCTTCCATCCCGGCCCGTCCGGGCGCCGCGAGCTATCGTTCTATGCGGTGAACGAGCAGCTTTTCGACCTGGCTACCCTGCTTTCGAGCCTGGAGCCGCCGTCGACTAAGCTGATGGAGGCCATCCTGGCCTTCGACGTGGGCGAGCGCGTAGCCGATAAGAGCTTCGATATCGAGGAGCTCGTGAAGAACGAGCTGGCCGAGGCTTCCAAGGCCCTGGCCGCCATCCGCTCATTCAACGCGCGCGTCCCGCTGCTCTCCTACCTCCGGCTCCTCAACGAGGACCCGAACTGGTCCTGCCCGCACTTCTCCGGCGGCGAGGACTGGTTCGCGCTCTACCGATCCTACTGGAAGGAGCGCATCGATAAGCGATACCAGCGCTTCGTCGCGGATCGCCGTATTAAGCGGCTTGAAAGCGACATCGCCGCCCTCGTCGGCGAGGAGGATCAGAGCTGGCTTGAGAACGTCGTCGAGGAGGGCGCCGAGGCGACGCCGCCGGCCCGTTTCTATCGCCCCCTGCGCTTCCTCGAGGCATTCTACCATCGGGTCTTCCTCGCCGAACTCAACCGCTACCTTAAGCTCGTCCTCCTCGACGGCGAGTTCTATAAGCGTGACAATCGCATCGATTATACGGACGCCTACAACGGTCTCTTGCAGATCGGCGAGTCGTTGAAGAACCTCGACCGAAGGCTCGCTCCCGACGGCGAGCTCGGACTGAGCTATTTCCGCGCCAAGAACGAACTCATCTCCCTGCAGATTAAGCGGCGCAAGGTGGAGTCGACCATACAGTCGGCCGATACCGAGGCGGAGGCGATCCTCAGGCGCGCCGGCGACTCGATGATCAAGATGCAGCTGATCTTAAAAGGTATCTTGGCCGGCGAGGCCCATAGCCGCTACGATTCGCTGTCCAACCTTTCAAGCATCGAAGGCAAGGCGAACAAGGACTTCCAACGCGGCCTGTCGACGGTCAAGGACAAGCTTGAGAAAGCCGCATTCCTGCTCGGGGAGCTGACGCGCAGCTCGCTCGGCGGCGAGCTTCTATGACGCTCGAGCGGTTTACTATCGCCGGAGGCGACGCTTCGGCCGCGGCCATCGAGCTTCCCTTGCCGAGCGCCGGCGCCGAGGGCCCTCGGGCGTTCTTAAGCCCGCTCGCGGCGGGCGACATGAGCCTCCGCACGGCCGAGGGCAACGAACGCCGCGCCGTCTGGCTATCGCGCTTAGGCTGCCGGCGTCCCGCCGCCGCCCCGAACATGGCCCATACCCGCCGCGCCCTCTTCTGTCCACCCAGCGGCGAAGCGCCGAGCGAAGAAGCCGACGGCCTCGTGACGGGTCCGGACGGCCCGGCCTTGGTCGTCACCGTGGCCGACTGTATGCCCATACTGCTCTACGATCAGGACTCGGGAGCCTACGCCGCCTTGCACTCGGGTTGGAAGGGGACCGGCATCATGGCCGAGGGCCTACGCCTGCTCATAGAACGTTTTGGCGCACGGCCGAGCAGGGTAGAGGCTTGCCTGGGCCCGCATATCGGCTCCTGCTGCTACGCGGTGGACGAGGCGCGCGCGCGCGCCTTCGCGGCCGAATTCGGCGAGGCCGCGGCCGAGCTCGGCCGGGACGGCCGTTACCGGCTTAAGCTCAGGGAAGCTAACATCGCCTTGGCCGAGCGCCTAGGCCTCGGTCGGGTCGCGGTCGCCGACGACTGCACGGCCTGCTCGACGTCCTTAGGCTCGTATCGCAGGCAGGGACCCGAGGCCTTTACCCGCATGGCGGTAGCCCTGGGCTACGGCCTTAGGCCGACGCCGTGATGCTCTCCGCCCGGCCGCGCCCGGCGCCCGTCGCGCTCGCCGCCGGCTTGACCCTCGCGGCGCTCGGCTCCGCCTACGGCCAGGCGGCCGACGCCTCCGGCCGCCTCCTACCTTTCGCCGTTCCGAGCGGTAGGGTCGTCATCAACGAGCGCTCCGATTTCAGCCGCTACGACGACGGGCGCTACCGCGGCCTCGTCTCACGGCAGTCGTACCTACGCTTGGAAGTCTCGACGAGCGCGACGGGCGCGGCGCTCTATCGCGGCGAGGTCTTCGCGCTTGAGGAGCTTCAACGCGCGAGCCAGAGCCAAGCCGGGCTCGTCCGCGATAGCCTGGCCGTAGAGTTCAGCGTCGACGCCCGCGGCCGGAGCTCCTTCACCCAGGATCCGGGCTATCCGCTCCTCCGCGGCATACCGTCGCCGCCGCCGGAGCCCGTAGGCATAGGCGGCCGTTGGCAGGCCGAAGGCGCGATCGCGGTCCGTCCCCTGCCCGACGCCCCGGCGAGCCGCGTCCGCGTGCTCGTGGAGTACGAGTTCAAGGGCGAGGGCAGCTGGTCGGGACGGCCGGCGCTGCTCGTCGGCGCGCGCTACGCCCTACGTTATCGAGGCGACGACCCGCTAGGCGACCCGGCGCTCCTGTCGGCGCAAGGCGGCCGCCAGGCCGATATCTATCTGGACGCCGACTCAGGCGAGACGCTGTTCATACGCGAGAGAATCGACGAAAGCTACGCCTACCGGGGCGGGCCGAACGTCGCCCTGCGCGGCTTCATCCTGCATTTCTACCAAGGCTCCCTGCCCGGCGAGCGATCGGCTATCTATACCGCCTTAGCTGGCGGGCCCTCCGGCGGAAGCTCCGGCGCTCCCTCCGACGCAGCCTCAAGCCCGGCCGCCACCGGCGCATCGGGCCCGACGAGCGGGACGGAAGGAACGGGCGGCGCGGTTGCTTCGGGATCCGGCGCGGCGCCGAGCCTCGGGGCCGGTTCGGCCGGCGCCGCTCCCCCCGCCGGCGCATCGTCGGCCGCGGCCGCCGTCATCGCGCCGCCCGCGGCCGGTTCGGGCGGCGGCGCCGCCGGACCGCCTGCCTTCGAACTCAGCCAGGGCGAGCGCGGCGTCGTGCTCCTCCTCTACGACCTGCGCTTCGCTCCCGACTCCGCCGAGCTTTTGGCAGGCGAGCGGGTCCGCTTAGACGCCATAGCGGACGCGCTCAAGCGCATACCCGAGCGCAGTTTCCTCGTCGAGGGGCACGCCGCCGAGCTCGGCCGCCCGCAGGGCCAGCAGGAATTGTCGGAGGCGCGGGCCAAGCGCATCGCCGACGAGCTGGCCGCGCGCGGCATCCCGGCCTCCAGGCTGCTCTATCGGGGGCTCGGCGCCACCCGTCCCATAGCCCCCAACGATAACGAGGCGGGCCGGGCCAGGAACCGGCGCGTCGAGATAACGGTCCTCGATTAGCGGGCCGGTGACGGACTCGAAGCTTTTAGGCAGCCCGCGAGGCTAAGGCCCCCGGGCGGCCGCATGGAGCGCATATGAACGCGATGGTATATTATATTCACTATCTACGTAGCCCCCTAGGGCTGGCGGCGCTCGGCGCCGCGGCGGCGGCCGGCGTAGCTACGGGCGCGATCGCCGGCGCGCTTCCCGGCTTGGCCGCGGGCGTCGTAGCCTACGGCCTCCTCTTCGCGGCTGCGCTGAAATCGGGCCTCGCCGCTAAGGCGGCCGCCCGCGAGGCCGAACGCCGCTCGTGGCTCGCGGCCAAAGAGCACCTCGAGCGGGCGCGCGGCAGGGCCGAGCTCCTCGAGCGCCTACGGACCGACGACGATGACTTCGACGCGGCAGTCCGCGCCGCCGCCTTCGCGGCGCGCGCCTACGTGGACCGCGCCCGCCGCGAGAGGAGCCGCGACCCGCTGGCCGAGGAGGCCATCGACGATGCCGTAGAGCTTACCCAGCTGCGCATCAAGTCGCGCGACGCAGCCGCGAGGTCGGCCCGCTTCGGCGCCGAAGGCATCGTCCCCGACGGCGAGCCCGACGGCGCGGCGCTGCCGGCCGATGAGGAGCGTAGCCGCCTCCTAGCGGAGCTCCGCGACCGCGCCGCCCGTATCGAACATGCCGAATTCATGCTCGCCGGCGGCCTCTCCAGGGCCGACCGCCTGTCCATCAAGGAGACCTTGCCATGAGCATTGATCGCGCCCGTACCGGGCGACCCTTTCCGGGCCGCCGCCCCGACCCCCGCCGCCTCGCCTTCGCCTTGGCGCTCGGCCTGGCCTTCTTTAGCGCTTCGATAGCCGCCGCCTTGGAGTACGATTTCGTCTCCACCGAGATCGAGCTGTCGCTCAGGCCCGACGGCAAGGCGGAGGTTTTTTATCGCATAGAGATCGACGTGAAGAGCGGCACGATGAGCGGATTCTATTTCCAAGGCGAGGCCTTCAAGCCCGCCTGGAACATGCAGCGCTGCTACGCCGACTTGGAGGGCGGCCTACGCGTCCCGCTCGAGATTAAAGATCTTGGGGGCGGCCGCTACGACGTCATCCTCGCCGGCGGCCGACGCTTCAGCGGCAAGGCCTATTACGTCCTTAACTACGCCGGCGACTTCGCCGCCGCCGGCCTCGTCGGACGAACCGAGAGTCCTGAGCGCGGTAGCTTGGTTTATTTCGATTGGTCGCCGGTGGCCTGGGACGAGGATCTGCGCTATCGTTCGGTCAGGCTCGTCCTCCCGGTGCGCGTAGCCGCCCAGAGCATAGGCGCGGACGAGCGCACGGCCATGCCCATCTATACCGAGCCGCGCGTAAACCAGGAGAATCGCATCGATTACCAAGGCGTGCTAGGCGACGACGGTTCGTATTACCTGAGCCTCCTGTTCTATCAGGACAAACCGGGCGCCTATCAGAGCCAGCTCCTGGAGCTATACTTCGACGAGACCTGGCTCGGGCTGGATCAAGCGACCGGAGGGCGGCTCGGCGCTCGGGCGGCTCGCTCGAGTCCGGGCGCGCGCGCCCCTGAGGACTTCTATGACGACGAGCCCGCCTATCGTAGCGACGTCCGCGCCATGCCGCTCGTAGCCTTCGGCGCCGCCTGCGTGTCCGCGGCGCTCGGCCTCGCGCTCTACCGCAAGCGGGCGCGGGCCCATGCCGGCAAGGCGGGGCTCGTCAAGGGCATAGCCTGGGCCGGGGATTCATGGAGCCCGCCTAAGCTCTTCGCCGGGAGCTACCAGGTGCCCGGCAAGGTCCGCGAAGACCTGCATCCGGTCGAGGTCGCGCTACTCATGGAGCTGCCCCTGCCGCGCGTCGCCGCGATCATGATCGAGGGCCTACGGGCCCGAGGCTTGGCGAGGGTCGAACGTGAGGACCCCCTAAAGCTGGCCATAGCGGGCGGTACCGCCGAGCTTGACGAGTACGAGCGCGCCTTTCTGGCGGCCTTCGACGCCGAGGGCGAGGTCCTCCCCGGCCTCATGGCCGACTTCTTCGAAGGCTCGATTAAAAGCCTGCAGGAGAAGCTCTGGGACTGCGACCTCGAGGCGACGCGCGCTTTCTACCGCAAGAAGCTGGCCGAGGCCGAGCGTGAGGAGGAGGAGCAGGCCGGCTGGGACGAAGAGCGGCGCTTACGCTATCGCCGTAGCCATGCGTACTGGTACTACTGGCATAGTTACGGCGTGGTCTCATCGCGGCCGGCTTATATGGCCGCGCTACGCCTGCCCGAGGGTATGTCGACCGGCTACGCCGAGTTCATGCGCTCGGCCGCCTGCTACGGCGGCTGTTATACGCCGGCCAACGTGGGCACCGTGGACGCCTGCTACTCGGCCTGCCATAATGCGTGCCACGACGCCTGCCACTCAGCCTGCCATTCGGCGTGCCACTCCGCGTGCCATTCGGCCTGCCACTCGGCCTGCGTCTCGGGGGGCGGCCATTGAGCGCGCTGCCCGACCTGGCCTGGGCTAGGTCGTTCTGGCTGAGCCTGGCGCCCTACGCCTACGCGCGGGCCGAGGACTGCGCCGTGATCCTACCGCCGAACCTGGTCTACAAGACCAATGCCACCGGCGTCGCGCTCCTCGACTTCGTAGCCAAGGGCGGCCGCTTCGAGGACATACCGGGTTTCGACGCGGCCAAGGCGGGCCAGATAGAGGACTTTTTCCTGACGCTCAAGGCGGTCTACGATGGCCGCCCCGGAGCGCCGCGGCCCGCCGAAGCCCCGCCGGGCGCCTCGCCAGGCGACGGAGCGACCGGCCCCCTTCGAGGCCCCGAGCGCGTCGCCTACGACTTCGACTTCACGCGCCTACCGGTGCTCGGCGAGATAGCTGTGACGTACCGTTGCAATAACCGCTGCCGCTTCTGCTATGCCGGCTGCGGCGGGGAGGCCAAGGCGACCAGCGCCGAGGGCGAGCTCGAGCTAGCGGGCTTAAGGCGCGTCATCGATATCTTCAAGCACGAGGCCAAGATTCCCTTCTTCTCCTTTACCGGCGGCGAACCCCTTATCCGGCCTGAGATCGAGGAGCTGGCCGCCTACGCCGTCTCGCTCGGGCTACGCGTCAATCTCGTCTCCAACGGCACCTTGGCCACGCCCGAACGCGCCCGTTCGCTGTACGCGGCCGGTATCAAGAGCGCGCAGATAAGCCTCGAGGCGCCCGAGGCCGCCCTGCACGACGAGCTCTGCGGCCGCGTAGGAGCCTTCGAAGAGACCCTAACCGGCATAGAAGCCCTGCGAAGCGCCGGCGTCTCGGTGCAGACCAACTCGACCATGACGGCGCGCAACGCCGAGGCGCTGATGCAGCTACCGGCCTTCGCGCGGAAGCTCGGGATAAGCCGCCTTTCGATGAACCTCTTCATACCCGTGGGGAGCGGGGCGTCTGAGGGTGCGCTCGTCCTGCCGTATGAACAGGCGGGCGGCTACGTGGACCGGGCGCGCAAGGCCGCGCTGGCAGCCGGCGTCGATTTCTTCTGGTATTCGCCGACGCCGCTCTGCCTCTACAACCCCATCGCCCGGGGCTTAGGGAACAAGAGCTGCGCCGCCTGCGACGGTCTCCTTTCCGTAGCGCCCGACGGCGGCCTCCTACCTTGTTCGTCGTGGCCGGAGCCCGTGGGCTCGCTCGTCGAGCGCGAATTCTCGGAGCTTTGGTTCTCGGCCGCGGCCCAGCGCCTCAAACATAAGGAGTACGCGCCGGATGGCTGCAAGGCCTGCGCCTCGTTTACCGCCTGCCAGGCTGCCTGCCCCCTGTATTGGGAGGCCCGCGGCTACGGCGAGATAGAACGCTTTTGGAAGGAGCGACGATGATGGAGCCGGATTTCAGGTTCTTTAAGTTGGGCTTAGGCTCGCGGCTCGTGGCGGCGGGCCTACTCTACGCCGCCGTCGCCGCGATCCAGGTTTTCGGGCCCGGGGGGCCGCTCTTCATCGCGCCGCTGGCGGCGGCCTGGATCGTCATGGCCTTGAAGCCGGTAAGCAACAAACCCAAGGACAAGGGCCTTGAGGAATGGCGTCCGGTGTCCATGGCCGAGGTCGACAGGATAGTCGACAACATCAAGGCGGCGCGGGCGCTCCGGGCCAAGCTAGCCGGTCCGGCCGCCCTCGGCGTCCTGGCCCTGGTCGGGCTCTCGATCCTGAGCGTCGTATCGCTGGCTTTCTCCGATATCCTCGCCCTGGCCGCCTTCGACCTAGCGCTCTTCTCGATTCCCGGGCTCTTCTTCGGCCGCCTTAAGGTCTTCACGCCGCCGGAGCTCGAGCTAAAGCTTCCTTGTTTCAACGCCATCGCGACGGCGAGCCTGCCTAAAGGCTACGTCCTTACGCCTTACCTGCGCTTCGACAAGGACGAGGGCGGGCGCGACCTGCCCGAGGACCTGCGCTTCATGCTCGAGGCGGTCCGTAAGCCGGCCGACTTCGTGGGGGTGCAGTTCCAAGCCGCCGTTAATAACGGCCCGAACGGCAAGGTGCCTTACCTGTACGCCGTCGTGTTGACCAAAGGACGAACGGGGGCGAGTTACGCCGCGGCCCGCGCGTTCAAGGACAAAGCCTACGTCGTCGAGGCCGGGGGGGACGGGGACTACGGCACCGTGGTGATCAGGCAGAAGACGAGCGGGACCGGCTACCACACCAAGCCCAAGGACTGCGAGCGGCTCCTGGCCGCGGCTTTGAAAGCCCTCGGAAGCGCGGCCTAGCCGGCTCAGGACCTCTCGCCGAAGACCTCGGCGCTGAAGCGCCTGAGCCTGGCCTTCGGGTCGCGCCACGAGCCCGCCGGCAGGCCGGCCTTTAGGCAGAGCTGATCCAGGAAGGTCAGGCGATCCCAGCCCTGATCGGGAGCGACCTGCGGTAGGAAGACGCCGGCGGCGTAGCCTAGGCTCAAGATGGCGCCGTGCGTTCCCATGATCAGGTCGTCGGGACCGCAATCCTCGAGCGGGCTCAAGGCGGATATTTCAATGTCGATCTCGTCGAGCTCGCCGGCTACCACGGGCCTGAAGCGAGGGTCGTCGAAGGCGGCCGCGCGCGCCATGGCCTTGACGACTTCGGCGAGCGCGTCGACGGCCTCCATGCGTCCGATGCAGCCGCGGAGCCTGCCGCCCTTATGCAGGGTCACGAAGGCGCCGCTCTCCCTCCCGCAGTCCGGGCCGAGCGGAGGCCAGCTCGGGCTTCTACCTTCGAGCTCCGCGGCTATGGCCTCGCGCGCGGTCGCCAAGAGCGCGCGCCGATCCTCCTCGCGTAGCTCGTTCGGCATCCTAGCCCTCCTTGGGATACCAAGCCCCGGCGGCGTAATGGACGATGCGCTCATGCTCGTCGCCTCGCGCCTTGATGGAGTCGATGCGCTTCAAGAGCCTGAAGCCCCAATCGCGCATGCAATGCAGGCCGACCACGGCCGCGAGCACGGCCGATCCGAAGCCCATCTCCCGTCCCTCGTCGTTCGCCAGCGCCTCGGCGTCACCGCGCTCGAGCGCCGCGACGATGCGGTCGGAGCGGGCCGCAGCTTCGTCTGGATTAAAGGACGACGAGAGGTTGCTCGAGGCTACCACGGCCATGGAATCGCCGTATTCCTCGATCGTAAGGTCTAAGGCGCGCGACAGGCTGGCGGGGAGGCGCCGATCATGGCCGCCTACGAGTATCGGGATAAGAAGGGCCTCGGGAAAGAGGCGCTTCATGAACGGGAGCTGAAGCTCTATCGAATGCTCCTCCATGTGGGGGATGTCGTTGCGTACGAAGACCGTGCCGGAGGACTCGAGCTCGTCGCAGATCTCGTCGTCGACGCGTAGGTCTCCGAGCGGCGTCCTGAACACGTTCGATTCGGGGAGGAACACGCCCTGCTCGTTGGCACCGTGCCAGGGGCCGAGCACGACGATGCGGGAGGGCGAGCGGCCCTTGAGCTCGCGCCAGGCCTTGGCCTGGGCTAGGCTGGAGTAGGAGAAGCCCCCGTGGGGCGAGAGTATGCAGCGCGCGGCGGCGGCCGGCGCGGGGGCGGCCGCGTGCGACGTGGCCTCGGCCGCCTCGATGGAGCTGTCCACCGCCCAGAGTAGCTCGGGGCCGGCCTCGGGGTAGAAGAGCCCGGCGACCATGGCCTCCCGTACGATGCCGTTTACGCGATCGTTCGTCATGGTCTAAAGTATACGCACCGATCCGCGCGCCGCAAGCGCGCCGCCAGGGAGAGTTGAGCATGCGCATCCTCGTCGCGGACGACGAACCGAACCTCTTAACCTCGCTACAGATGTACCTACAGCCCGAAGGCGTCGAACCGGCGCTCGCGCCCGACGGGCTCGCGGCCCAGGAGCTCGTCGCCGCCGAGCCCTTCGACGCGGCCCTCCTCGATATACGCATGCCGAAGATGGACGGCCTCCAGCTCCTGCGCTGGATCAAGGAACAGGGTTTTACCCTGCCGGTCATCATGATGAGCGCGCACGGCGACGTCCGCGACGCGGTCGAGGCGATGAAGCTCGGCGCCTACGATTACCTCGTGAAGCCCTTCGACCCCGACGAGCTCCTCATGCGGCTGCGCAAGGCCGTGCGCGAGCGCCGCCTCGAGAGCGGCCGCGCGGTAGCCGCGCGCGGCGCCGAGGAGCCTGCCATGGTGGGCTCGAGCCCGGCCGTACGGGCCGCCCTGCGCCTGATCGAGAAGGCCGCCCCGACGCCGGTCACCGTGCTCATCAGCGGCGAGAGCGGCACCGGCAAGGAGGTCGCCGCCAGGCTCATCCATCGGCATTCGGGGCGGCAGGGCGCTTTCGTGCCGGTCAACCTAGGCGCCATACCCGATACCCTCCTCGAGAGCGAGCTCTTCGGCTACGAGAAGGGCGCCTTCACCGGCGCCTCGGAGCGCAAGCTCGGGCTCTTCGAGCTGGCCGACGGCGGGACGCTCTTCCTAGACGAGCTCGGGGAGATGCCGCCGGCGATGCAGGTGAAGATCCTGCGCGCCCTGCAGGAGCGGAAGATCACGCGGCTCGGCGGCGTCAAAGGCATTCCGGTGGACGCCCGCGTCGTGGCCGCCACGAACCGCGATCTCGAGGCCATGGTCAAGGAAGGCCGCTTCCGAGAAGATCTCTATTACCGGGTGAACGTCGTACGCATCGCCCTGCCGCCGCTCCGCGAGCGCCCCGGCGACGCCCTCGCCTTGGCCGAGCATTTCTGCATGGCCCTGGCGCCGCGCATGGGTCGACGGGGCGTGCGGCTCTCAGCCGCCGCGCGCGAGCTCATCGAGCGCTATCCCTTCCCCGGCAACGTGCGCGAGCTCATGAACGCCGTAGAGCGCGCCCTCATCATGGCCGAGGGCGACGAGCTCGAGCCGCAGGACTTTCAGCTGAGCCTGGCCGAGCGCGGCGCCGCCGCCGTCCCGGCGGAGCGGCGCGTCGACGGCCCGGCGAAGACCTTGGGTGAGATCGAGCGCGAGGCCATACTCGCCGCCCTCTCGCGAAACGGCGGCCGACGGGAACCCACGGCGCAAGAGCTGGGCATCACGCGCCGGACGCTCTTTTCAAAGCTCAAGTCCTACGGCTACGACGACTGAGGAGATCCGTTTCTGGCGACTCAGCGCAGGACGAGGAGCCAAGCGAGCGTCAGGGCTATGCCTAGGGCCGTGAGCGGTAGTCCCACCTTAAGGTAGGGGAGGAAGCCCAGCTTCACGCCGCGCTTCCTGGCCAATTCGGCGACGATCAGGTTGGCTACGCTGCCTAGCAGCGTGAAATTCCCGGCCAAGGTGGTGCAGCCGGCCAGCACGAGCCAAGCGGTCCCAGGATCGGGCATGGCGGGTACCAAAGGACGCAGGAGCATCACCGTGGGCACGTTGGAGATGAGCTGCGATAGCCCGGCCGAGAAGGCGCCGAGTAGGGCGGGGCTCTCGCTCATCGGCGAGCGCACGAGCTCGTATAGATTGCCGAAGAACCAGCTCGTCGACGCCGCGCGGGTGATGACGAAGAGGCTAGGGAAGAGCACGAGGAGCGACCAATCGAGGTCGAGGAGCACGCGCTCGGGCCGTATGCGCCGCGTAACGAGGAGCAGGGCCGCCCCGGACAGCCCCGCCAGGCTCACCGGTAGCCCGAAGGCCAAGGCCGCCGCCATGAGCGCGAACGAAACGCCGCATTTTATAAGGAGCGGTTTATAGATGAAGACCCTCCCTTGGACGGGCGGCAGCAGGCGGCGAGCCTTAAACTCGCCGGGGAATAAAAGCACGATGAGCGCGTAGGCCAGGACGAGGATAAGCAGGGCCGGCGGCGCTAAGGCCGCGCTAAAGGCGCCGAAGGATAGGCCTGAGCTCGCGCCGATCAAGATGTTCTGCGGGTTGCCCATGATCGTCGCCATCGAACCTATATTGGCGCTCACCGCCAGGCCTATGAGATAGGGCACGGGATTCAGGCCCGCGGCGGCGGCCACGTCGAGCACGATGGGCGTTAGCATTAGCACCAGGGTGTCGTTGATAAAGAAGGCCGACAAGACGCTCGCGATGACGACGAGCGCGAACAAGAGCGTCTTAGGGCCGCGCGACCAGCGGCGTAGCGCCAGGCCCGCCAGGGTGAAGAAGCCGGCGAAGCGAAGGTTGGCGTTGAACACCATCATGGAGAAGAGGAGCGCCACGGTGTTCGCGTCGATGGCGGCGTAGGCTTCTTCAAGCGAGAGCGAACCGGCCAAGACGAGCAGGGTAGCGCCCACCAGGGCTATGGTGGCGCGGTTCATCCGCAGGGCGGGGAAGCGCCCGATGGCTATGCCGGCCAGGCTGAGGGCGACGAGTACGTCGGTCATGATGAGCCCTGAGTATATCAGCGCCGGCCTTCTTTGATAATCGGGGGCTATCGAGTACAATAGATCCATGGATTATAAGAAACTTCCGGTCTATGAACAGAAAGACCGAATTTTAGCGGCCCTAGCCGAGCACCAGGTCATCGTCGTGGAAAGCCCCACCGGCTCGGGCAAGACCACGCAGCTGCCGGTCATACTGCACGAGGCCGGCTACGCCAAGGGCGGGATCATCGGCGTCACGCAGCCGCGCCGCATCGCCGCCATATCGGTGAGCGAATTCTTAGCCAAGCAGCTGGGCGTCCCCATGCCCGGGCTCGTTGGCTACAAGATGCGCTTCGAGGATAAAACCGACCAGTCCACCGCCATCAAGATCA
>CALKWG010000001.1 GCA_938004315.1 uncultured Spirochaetaceae bacterium | reverse complement strand
TGGGCCGAGCCCTTGATGAAGTGGTGGGCCGGGCGCGGCACGCCCATGAGGTCCAGGAGCGCGATGCCCTCCACCTCGGTGAGCGCGTCGCGGCCCTCGGCCTTGGCCGCCCTAATGAGCTCAGGGATTCGCGCGGCGTCCATGCTCGAAGGCCCTCAGGTTGGCTTCTACGACGGCTTCGCCCTTGCGGGCGAACTGATCCCGGATGGCCTTCTCAAGGCTCTCCGGTTTTACGGGTAGGTATTTGGCGGCGGCTCCCACGAGGACCATGTTGGCGGTCTTCACGTTGCCCGCCTCGCGGGCCAGGGCGTCGGCGTCCAACAGGAGCTTGTTCGGCAGGGCCATAAGCTCCGCCATCACCTTCTCGGTCTCGGGGTAGGTCGGCATGTTCTTAAGGGGGCTCGTGGCGGTAATCACCTGGCCCTTGTCGGCCTCGAGCCAGGGCAGGTAGCGCAGGGCCTCCAGGGGCTCGAAGGAGAGGATGAGGGCGGCGGCGCCGCGGGGGATCATGGGGCTGGCCGGCTCCTTGTCCGCGAGGCGCAGGTGGGCCAGCACCTCGCCGCCGCGCTGGCTCATGCCGTGGACCTCGGACTGCTTGACGCGCAGGCCTTCGGCCATGGCGGCCTTGGCTATGACGACCGAGACGGAGATGCCGCCCTGGCCGCCGACGCCGCAGAGGACGATGTCGTAGTTCATGCCTTCCTCGCTTTCTTCAGGGCCTCTATGCACTCGCGGACGAGGACGATCACCGAGGGGCCTTCGTAGGCCAGCTCCTCCTTGATGGCCGCCACGTTCTTCTCGTGCTCGTTGCGGTGGGCGCGCAGGACCTTGATGTGCTCGGGCGCAACGCCCACGCCCTTGAGCACGGGCTCCAGGCGGCTGGAGGGCAGGATGGTCGGCTGGGCGCCGGTCATGCCGGTGGTGTCGTTGTCCAGAATCACCACGGTCATGTTGGTGCCGTGGCTGACGGCGTCCACGAGGTTCGAGAGGCCCGAGTGGTAGAAGGTGGAGTCGCCTATCACGGCCACCGTGGGCTTTAGGCCCACCTCGGCGGCGCCGCGGGCCATGCCGATGCTGGCGCCCATGTCCACCGTGGTCTCGATGGCGTTATAGGGCGGGAGGGCGCCCAGGGTGTAGCAGCCTATGTCGCTCATCACCGCGTGCAGGGGGTGGTCCTTCAGGGCCTCCTTGAGCGCGCCGTAGCTGTCGGCGTGCGGGCAGCCCATGCAGAGCTGGGGCGGCCTGCCGGGGGGCGAGAGCTCCTTGACCGCCAGTCCCCTACGGGCGGGCAGGCCTAAAGCGGCGCGTACGGTGTCGGGGTTGAGCTCGCCCTCGTAGGGGATCTCGCCCGATTCCTTGCCCATGATCTTCTTGCCCGGCGCCACGATGCCGCGAAGGAGGCGCTCGATCAGGGGGTAGCCGTCCTCGATGACCAGGATCTCGTCGCAGGCCTCGTAGAGGGCGCGGACCTTGTCCTCGGGGATGGGGTAGAAGCCCACGTGCAGGTGGCTCGGGGCCGAACCGCGCGCGGCGACCAGGTCGTCCAGGTTCTCGCGGTAGTACTGGCGGGCCAGGCCGGCGGTGATGACGCCCAGGCGCTTATCGGCCTTGGCGATCGGGTTAGCCGGCGAGGCCTCGGCCATGCGGCGGAGCTCGGCCTGCTTGCCTAAGAGCTCGTGCCAGCGGCGGCGAGCCACCGCGGGCATGAGAATCCAGTCCATCCCCGGCGCGGGCTTCTTCACCCCGCCCTGGGGCAGGGGCGCGCGGGTCTCTACGACCGAGCGGCTGTGGGCCAGCCGGGTGGTGATGCGGATGAGGACCGGCATCTCCATCTTCTCCGACAGGTCGAAGGCCTCGCGGGTCATGTCGTAGGCTTCCTGCTGGTCCGCCGGCTCGAAGCAGGGGACGCGGGCGAAGTCGGCCAGCCAGCGGCTGTCCTGCTCGTCCTGCGAGGAATGCATGCCCGGGTCGTCGGCCACGACCACGACCAGGCCGCCGTTGATCTTGACCAGGGCCGAGTTCACGAAGGGATCCATGGCCACGTTGAGGCCGACGTGCTTCATGGAGGTCATGGAGCGCTTGCCGGCGAAGGACGAGCCCAAGGCGCTCTCGTAGGCGGTCTTCTCGTTGGCGCACCACTGCGCGGCGAAGGGCTCGGCCACGCCTTCGAGCTTACCGGCCTTCTGGCGGGAGGCCAGCTCTTGCAGGGTCTCCATGATCTCGGTCGAGGGCGTGCCCGGGTAGGCGAAGGCGCCCCCGAGCCCGGCGTGCACGGCGGCGAGGGCTATGGCCTCGTCGCCCATTAACGTTTCGAAACCCATCGCTTCCTCCTAGAAATAGAGCTCGTATTCCTGCGGCACGGGGGCGTTGTACACGTACTCCGCCTCCTGTTTCTTCATGGCTATCCAGCCTTCGATGAGCTCCGCCGGGAAGGCGTGCCGCAAGTAGTCGTTATCTTTCTTTAAGCCGGCCAGGACGTGGAACAGGCCCGTGGGGAAGGTGTTCTTGCTCGTCTCCTTGGCCGCCGCGTATCCCATCTTGACCGGGTCCAGGCCGCGCTCCACGCCGTCCAAGCCGGCGAGCAGCATGGCGGCCAGGAAGTAGTAGGTATTGGCCGTGGCGTCGCCGGTACGGAACTCGATGCGCGCCTCGCCCTTCTTGAGGTAGCCGGGGATGCGCACCGCGGCGGCGCGGCTGGCCTGGGCGAAGGTGGCGGAGACGGGGGCCTCGTAGCCGGGCACCAGGCGGCGGTAGCTGTTGGTGCTGGGGTTGGACCAGGCCAGGAGGCTGCCGGAGAGCGCATGGGAGAGGACGCCGGCGGTGTAAGCCAGGCCGGTCCGCGAGAGGCCGTAGAGCCCGTCGCCGGGGAAGACGCTCTTGCCGCCCTTCTCGATGAACTGGTGCACGTGCATGCCGTTGCCGGCGATCTTGTACATGGGCTTGGGCATGAAGGTGACGAAGAGACCGAGCTCGTCGGCCACGCTCTTGATGATCCACTTGGCCAGGACCACCGCGTCCGCCGCCGCGAGGAGCGAGATGAAGTTGAGCTCTATCTCCAGCTGGGCGGCGCCGACCTCGTGGTGGTGGTACTTGACCGGGATGCCGGCCGCCTCCATGAGGCGCACGGCCTCGTTCCGCAGGTAGCCGTACTTGTCGTCCGGGTGCAGGCGGTGGTAGCCCTTGGACAGGCCGAAACGCGGCGCGTCGGTATACTCGTCGCCTATGCCCTCCTGGCTGGCCACGAAGTAGTACGAATGGGCGGTAGTGGTGGCGTAGCTCACCTCGTCAAAGACGTAGAACTCAAGCTCCACGAGCATCTTGGCGTCGTCGCCTATGCCGGTGGCCTTAAGGCGGTCGGCGGCCTTCCGCGCCACGGCGCGCGGGTACTGATCGAAGGGCTCGCCGTCGGTGGTCCATACGTCGCAGAAGGCGTGCAGGATGCGGAAGCCGTCCTTCTCCTCGACGAAGGCGGTGGACAGGTCGGGAATGGCGACCATGTCGCTCTTATGTACCTGGGCGTAGCCGAAGTTGCTGGCGTCGAAGCCTATGCCGTTCTTCAATACCTTGTCCGAGACATAGGCCCGGGGCAGGGAGACGGAGCGCAGGGCGCCGTGGATGTCCACGACCAGCATGGAGAGGTAATCGATAGTCGATAGGTCGCCCGTATACGAGCTGAGTGTCATAGGAAGCTCCTTGCAACGACGCGTGTGGGTGACGGGGCTGCGCGGAATAACGAGGAAGAGGCCCCGATTTTCGTATAGTACAATCGCGACGGGCTTTGCGCAAGAGAAATGAGGCGGAAAGTTCAAATAATGATACGCCGTTTTATTTTTTGAACCCAAAGGCGCGCTTTTATTCCATGAGGAAGCGTTGCGGCGCGTCGTGAAGCATGCTTCGCTTGAGCTCATCATCCAGCGGGCTTCGCAGGAAGCCATGGGCGTAGTCGAGGTACGAGCGCGATTTCGTCAAGTTGATAAAAAAGTCAGTGCCGTACATGAGCCGCGACCTTACGGCCGCGGCGCCTTCGGCCGGCAGCGCGTCGATGAAGGCGGCGAGCCTGTCCCAATACTCGACGTCGCTCCCGTTGAAGGAGACGTCGGCGTAGACCCCCGGATAGCGCTCCATGAGGCTCACGATGGCCATGGTCCAGCCGTCCTTGCGCTCGCCCCGCGGCGGCGGCAGGTAGCGCTCGCCGAAATGCGCGAAGTTGACGATGAGCTCGGGGTATTCTTTCAAGACGGAAAGCCAACGCGCCGGGTCCGTAGAGTGCAGCGCGCGCTCGATCGAGACCGAGCGATAGCCCTGATCGTCGCAATGGACCGTGATCGGTATGCGCCGCCGCTGGCAGTACGAGTACAGCTCCCGTACGGCGTCGCGGCCGCGGGCGTCGCCGGGCCAGGGCTCGAAGCCCAGGGGCGGATAGAGCTTAACCCCGGCGAAGGCGTTCGCCGGCGGCGCCCAGGGGTCGCCGCCCCAGCGTGACAGCGCCTTGAAGGCCGCCAGCTGCTCTCGAGCGGCGCGCTTATAGCCTGAGAAGTAGCGGTGTAGGAGCTCTTCGGTCGCCGCCGGTCCGCGGAAGC